>CAIUZX010000104.1 GCA_903903715.1 uncultured Caulobacterales bacterium | reverse complement strand
GGCCCCTCTCGACACATCGAGCAGAGATCAGCTCGCAGCGATCATGGATCGTCACCTGAAGGAAGGCGGCATGATCGTGGCAGCCGTTCACGACGCACTCCCCCTCGCAGGCCAGACGCTCCAACTGGGCCGGGCGTCGTGAACGCCCTGCGCGCACTTTTCGCAAGAGAGCTCTCCCTGGCCTTTGGCCGTGGAGGCGGCCCCCTGCTCGCGTGCGGTTTCTATGCAGCAATAGCTGTCATGATGCCGCTCGCTGAGGGACCGGACCCTGTGCGCCTTTCGGCCGTGGCCGTCGGCGCCGCCTTCGCGACGCTGGCGCTTGCGTCCTTGATCTCTCTGGAACGGCTATTCGAGCGCGACTATGAAGACGGGGCGCTCGATCTGCTGACTCTCGGGGGACTCGGATTGGCGTTGGTGGCCGCGGTGAAATGCCTCGCACAATGGCTCGCAACCGGTCTGCCCCTGGCGATCGTCGCGCCGCTGGTCGCCATAAGCCTAGGCGCGCCGCCAGTGGCCGCGCCCCTGATCGGGCTCGCGAGTCTTTTGGCGGGTCTTGGCTTTTCCTTCATCGGCGGGGTAGGCGCGGCCCTCGCTTTGGGGACAAGACGAGGCGGCGTGTTGATCTCCGTGATCGTGTTGCCTCTTTTCACGCCCCTGATTGTCTTCGGCGCGGGCGCCATCGAAGCCTTTCAGTCCGGCCTGGAGGCGGGACCACCCCTCGCGCTTCTGGCCGCATACACGCTCTTTGCCTGCGCGCTGACGCCCTTCGCCATGGCCGCCGCTTGCCGAAACGCGTTGAGCTGAGGTTTCAAGTGAGCGCCGGGGTGAGAAAGATTGCGATATTGACGGCGAGCGCTGCGACCCAGACGCTCGAACGCGTGAGCGGCCTATCCCAGAGATAAGCTAGCCCGTGAGCGATGCGCAGCGCCACCCACAGAACACTGAGCAGATCCAGCAGGAGGCTTTTCCCACCGAATTGCAAAGCGAGTGCGACGGCCCCGATGAAGAACGGCAATGCCTCGAATGCGTTCAGATGGGCGTCGTGCGCCCGACGTCTCGCCCCTTGATAGTGTTTGAGATCTCGGGGCATGGCGTTGTTGTACCCTGGTTGCCACTTGGCGACACCAATCCAGACATAAGGCAGTAAGGCGGCGATCAGAACGCACCAATAGGCCCCGGGCAACGAGAGCGACATCGAATGAATCTCCGGATCTGCAGTGTCGACGAGCGGAGTAGCGCCGCTCGCCCGCTCGTCATGGATCGATCATAGTCGTATCTAACGCCCAGGGGAAACGGGAGACGGAAATGCCAAGGGATGCTGATCGACCCTGGTTGGACATGACGAAGTCTATTCCGGAGTTGCGAACCGAGCGGCTGATCCTGCGTGCGCCGCGCCAGGACGACTTTCCGGCCTGGGCCGAACACATGGCCGACCCCGACGTCATGCGCTACCTGGGTGGGACGAACCCGCCCTTGTCTGCCTGGCGGAACATGACATCCGTCGTCGGCGCCTGGGCGATCGTCGGCTTTTCAATGTTCTCCGTGATCGAAGCTGCAAGTGGTCGTTGGATCGGTCGAACCGGCCCGTGGCGCCCGGAAGGCTGGCCTGGCAATGAGATAGGCTGGAGCTTTTCCAAGGCTGTGTGGGGCAAGGGCTACGCGACCGAAGCGGCCCAAGCCGCCATGGCCTTTGCCTTCGAGACATTGAAATGGAAGGATTGCGTGCATTCCATAGACCCGCAGAACGTCGCATCCATCGCCGTCGCCGCGAGGCTGGGATCGGATTTCATGGCGGTCGTTTCGCTGCCCGCACCGAACGATAAGGACGTAAATCTCTACGGCCAGACCGTGGAGCAGTGGCGCGCGCGCCGCTGAGGCGTTTCGGAGTGACCGCCCTTGCGTCGCCAAGCCTGAGGGTCTAGGCCTTCGCCGCTTTTCCATGCAGGAGCATGACCTTATGGGCTATCGCGTCGCCGTCGTTGGCGCCACAGGCAATGTGGGCCGGGAAATCCTGACCATCCTGGAGGAACTCAAGTTCCCAGCTGATGAGATTCACGCAGTCGCTTCGCGTCGCTCCGTCGGCAAGGAGGTCGCTTACGGCGACCGGATTATCAAATGCGTCGATATGGAGACATTCGACTTCTCCAAGACTGACCTTGTGCTCATGTCGGCGGGTGGGGCCGTGTCCCGTGAATGGTCCGAACGCATCGGCGCCGCCGGACCGATCGTGATCGACAACTCCTCGGCCTGGCGCCAGCACCCCGACGTGCCCTTGATCGTGCCTGAAGTGAACCCGGAAGCTGCGGACGGGGCGCACAAGAAGAACATCATCGCCAACCCTAACTGTTCCACGGCGCAACTGGTCGTCGCGCTGAAGCCTCTCCACGACGAGGTTCCGATCAAGCGGGTTGTGGTGTCCACATATCAATCCGTGTCCGGCGCGGGCAAGGAGGCAATGGACGAACTGTGGGAACAAACCAAGGGCGTCTTCGTGCTCGGCCCAACGGAGCCCAAGCTCTTCCCGAAGCAGATTGCGTTCAACGTCATCCCCTTCATCGGCGCGTTTCAGGAAGACGGTTACACCGATGAAGAATCGAAGATGTGGAAGGAAACGCACAAGATGCTGGATCCGGCGATCCAGCTCACCGTGACGTGCGTCCGCGTGCCCGTCTTCGTCGGACACTCCCTGTCGGTCAACATCGAGTTTGAGGACGCCTTCGACGCAGATGATGCAAGAGACGTCCTGCGCGACGCCCCGGGCGTTGTCGTGATCGATAAGCGCGATCCGACCGGCTATGTCACGCCCAAGGAGTGCGTCGGTGAATTCGGCGTCTTTGTCAGCCGCATCCGCAATGACCCGACCGTTCCCCACGGCCTGAACCTCTGGGTGGTTTCGGACAATCTCCGTAAGGGCGCAGCGCTTAACGCGGTGCAGATCGCCCAGCTCCTCGATCAACGCGGCTTGATCCGTCGTCCGGCCCCAGCCCTGAAAGCCTGAGCTCTGCGCGGGACCCGGCGCTTGCGAAGGCGCCGGGCGGCGAGCTGAAAACGAAGAACCCCCGCTCTCGGACGAGAGCGGGGGTTCTTTTGTAACCGCCGGGACGATCTCGGATCAGGTCTCGTTGCTGAGGTCTTCCAGGATCAGAGCGATCTTGTAGATGCCGGAGTCCTGCAGCTTGTTCACCACCGCCATGAACCGCGAGTACTTCACGTGCTTGTCCGCGCGGATGAACACTGTGTCGTTGGTGTGCACGGCAAGTTCGTTCTTCACATCCGGGATCAGCGCATCAAGGTTCGACGCCTTGGTCGAGTCGCCGGTTCCGACGAAGATATTGCCCGACTGCTGAAGGTTGATGATTGTCGGGGGTTTCGGCTTTGTGTTCGGATTTGCCGGCTGCGCAGGCGGCAGGTCGAGCTTGATAGACAGCGTCGCCAAAGGCGCAGTCACCATGAAGATGATGAGGAGCACGAGCATGACGTCCACGAAGGGCGTCACGTTGATGTCGGAATTCTGACCCAGATCGAACTTGGATCCGCCGCCCGGGCCGGACAACTTAGCCGCCATTGAAAACGTCTCCTCATCCGCCGCACCTGCGGCGCCGAAACCACTCAGGCGATTGATCGCCTCGAATGGCTGGGAAGTAAAGTCGGAATTCGAGATCCGACAACGGATTCCCCTGATACGGGCGCGAAATTTCCGACCCACAGCAACTCGAGCCGATCTCGGCTGGCCAAGCCCTAGGCGGACGCGCTACCAGATCCCCATGCAGATCTCCTTAAACGCCTACGTCGTATCTGTCCTGTTCCAGGCCTCCGGCGCCGTCTTCGCCCTCGCCGACGGCACCGTGCGCTTCGAAAGCGGAGAGGTGATCGAGGCCCACAATGGGGCGGTGCTGTCGGCCGCATTGCACCCGAGCGGGATAGGTGTGTTGACCGGGGGAGACGATGGCCGTCTGGTGTGGTCGAGGCCCGATGGGCCGGTCGTCTTGTTCGACGGGAGAGGCAAATGGCTCGACGCCGTCGCCACAAGTCCGGACAGTGGACTGATTGCGATGGCGGCGGGTCGAGAGCTGATCGTGCTCGATTCCGCGGACCCAAAGTTCGAACGTCGGTTTGCACATGCCCGCACGGTCGCTGATGTGGCTTTCGATCCGAAGGGCAGGCGCATCGCTACCGCAACATATGGCGGAGTGATGCTGTGGTACGCGCGTATCACCGACCAAAAACCGCAAGCGCTGAATTGGGCTGGCGCCCACAATCGCGCGACCTTTAGTCCCGATGGAAAGTTCGTCCTGTCATCCATGCAGGAGAACGACCTCCATGGCTGGAGACTGTCGGACATGAAGGACCTGCGCATGGCCGGCTATCCCGGCAAGATCCGCTCGCTCTCGTTCATGTCAAAAGGCGCGCTGCTCGCCACCTCCGGCGCGCCCGGGGTAGTGATCTGGCCCTTCGCCGGAGCAAACGGGCCGATGGGTAAGGAAGCTGTCGAGGTGGGCGTGGATGAAAACTCCCTCGTCACACAATGCGCCGGCGCCCAGATGGGGTCTCGCCTGATCGCTGGGCGGTCGGACGGCCGCGTTTGGTCAGCCGACCTCGCGGTCACCGGAGACCGTCCGCTTCGGGAGACCAAAGGCTCCGCCATAAGCGCCGTCGCCATCACCGCAGACGGCCGCCGCGCGGCTTTTGGCGACGAAGACGGCGAAGCCGCAGTGATCGACCTCTAGACCTTGGCGAAGCGCGTCAGCGAAGGGCGCAGGCGGAAAGATCGTCATCACGCACCGTCGCCGCCCGCGCGCCGATCTTCGCCGAGCGTTTGGCGACATATCTTCCTGGATTGACGGCCCGCCACTTCAGCGGACTGGGCAAGATCGCCGCGAGTCTCGACGCCTGCTGCGAAGTCAGGTTGCGGGCGGAAGTATGGAAATAGGTCTGCGACGCGGATTCAGCGCCATAGAGGCCCGGCCCCCATTCCACGACATTCAGATAGACCTCCATGATCCGGCGCTTGCCCCAGACCGCTTCGATCAGGAACGTGTAACCGGCTTCCAAGCCCTTGCGAACCAACGAGCGGCCCGGCCAGAGAAACACGTTCTTGGCGGTCTGCTGGCTGATCGTTGAACCGCCCCGGATCTTGCCGGGATGACGTTCGTTCGCCTTGGCGGCCTTTTCCATCGCGTCGAAGTCAAAGCCCATGTGTTCGCAAAAACCGGAGTCCTCCGCGGCGATGACGGAATTGACGAGTTGCGGGGAGATCTCGTCGATCGCACGCCACTCGTACCGGAACCCTTTCCCTTCAATGAGGCGCTGAACCATTAGGATCGTGATCGGCGGCGGAACCGCCTTGTAGATCAGCACCTGCAAGATCGGCGTGAACATGAGAACGGCGAGAGTCATCGCCAGAATTTGGCCAAGGCTCGATGTCGTCTTCACTGTGGCTCCGATCCTGGCCGCGTGGTTACGGTCTTTCGTTCCATCGATAGGCCGACGCTTCCGTCGATTTGCAAGCTTGTGCTGACCCGACGACAATCTGTTAAAGGCCAAATTGGCGGTCGCAGGTCAATGCGGCGAAAATGATGTCACGGAGAACGTGCAATGCGGGTGTCAGACGCCGTTGAAAAACGAATATCCGTTCGGGCGTTCCTTCCAGATCCGCCACCCTCGGATGTCGTGAAGTCGATCATCGAGAAAGCCGCGCGCGCGCCGTCCGGCGGAAACCTCCAGCCGTGGCGCGTTCATGTGCTGGGAGGAGAATCGCTGCAGGCCCTCGTCGCAGATGTCGCAGCCGTGATCTCTGAAAATCCCCGGAGCGAAAAGCCGGAATACGCCGTCTATCCAGAGGACCTTTGGGAGCCATTGAGAACCCGGCGCTTTCAGGCTGGCGAGGACCTCTACGCCACCCTGGAGATCCCGCGGGACAATAAGCTGGGACGGCTGGCCCAGTTCTCCAACAATTTCCGCTTGTTCGGCGCACCGATCGGTCTCTTTTTCACTCTGGACCGGCGCGTGGGACCACCGCAGTGGTCCGACGTCGGCATGCTCATGCAGACGATCATGCTTCTGGCGGTCGAGGCGGGCCTCGACACCTGCGCTCAGGAAGCCTGGTCTCAATTTCCCAAGACGGTAGGGCGGCGCCTCGAGCTTCCGGAGAACGAGATGCTGTTTTCCGGAATGGCGCTCGGCTATCGTGACCCTGCGCACCCGATCAACGGCCTCCGGACCCGACGCGACCCCCTCGACCAGTTCGCGACCTTTAGAGGGCTTTGAACCGTTCTATTTTCCTGTCGGCGGTCCCTTTGAGATCGCTCGGAAGTCGACGTCGGTGTCGGCGGCCAAATAGGCGAAGGCGACCCAAGTGGCGACCGCCTTGTCGAGGGACTGCGCACTGACCTTGTCCAGGGTGTCATCCACCGTGTGATGCAGGTCGAAATAGTGGGTTCCGTCCTGCGCCAGCCCTGCAAGCGGCACGCCTTTCAGGCTCTCGAGATCCGCCCCGCCGTCCTGCACCGGCGTGGCAACCACCGTTGTCGGAACGCGGCTGACGACGGACGCCAGCGCCCGTCCGAATGGGCTGGCGGCGAACTTTTCCGGCAGTTCGATCCGGTAGACGGGCTCGCCACCGAAGTCGCACTCCGCAGCGATGATGTGTCGGTCTTGTTCCGCCAGGTGTGTGCTCGCATAGGCGTCAGCCGCCTTGCCGATCTCCTCGGCGCCAAAAAGAGCGACGCGCAAAGTTCGTCGCGGGCGCACGGGTTGGTCCGCGATCAGCTTCGCCGCCGCTGTGGTGATCGCCACACCCGCGCCATCGTCAATTGCGCCAGTGCCGAGATCCCAGCTGTCGAGATGTCCGCCGATCAAAACAATTTCCTCAGGCTTTTCACGGCCGGGGATCTCTCCGATCACAGTCTCAGCGGTCGCATTGGGGCGAATCGTCGGCGTGAGCACCAGTTTCAGACGTATCTGCTTTCCGCGCGCCGCTATCCGATCGAGTTGCTCTGCATCCGGCGCAGACAGAGCCCCGGCCGGGATCTTGGGCGTCCCTTCGGCATAGTGCATCGTTCCGGTATGCGCATCGCGTCGATCCCCAGTCGCGAGCGAGCGGAGGAGATAGGCGACAGCGCCCCGCTTGGCCGCCTCGGTCGCACCCTGGCCCCGGATCATGTAGTTTGCGCCGTATCCTGATCCGTCCTGTGTCCTCGGCATCGGTTGCGTCACAACGGCAATCTTTCCAGACAGCGCGCCGACCGGTTGGGCCAGCATGGCGTCATAGGTCGGGAACAGAACGACTTCCGCCTCAATGCCGCTAGCGGGAGTCGCAACCGAACCGCCAAGGGCGGTTACGATCAGACGCTGCGGGAAGGGAGAGATCACCTCCGCCGTCTCCTGTCCCCGCGTCCAGCCCGGAACGGGGAAGCGCTCGGAATGGACGTTGGAGAAGCCCAAAGCCTTCAGTTTGGCCATCGCCCACTCCGCCGCGCGGTGTTCGGCGTCTGATCCAGCCGGCCGAGGACCGATCTCGGTCGTCAGACTTTCAAGGATTGAGTACGCCTCGCTCCCGGCCTGGGCGCGATCCCGTAGCGCCGAGGCGTGGTCGATCGTGGCTTTTGGGATCTCTTCGGCGTTTGCTGAAGCCACCAAGGTTAATGGACCGAGGGCGACGCTCGCCCACATCGCAAGAGACATCCAGGACGATGGGCGCATTGGGTTTACCTGATCCCGAGGAAAGACGTGAGACCATGGACCGGCTTGACCAAAGAGTTCAAGCCTCAGCGATCTCAATCGCGTCGCCCACCACCGCCTCGGCCAATAGTCGTTCAAGATCTGAGCGCCAAAGCGCCACACAGCCTTCCGTCGGCGTCCGCTCAGGTCGTTGCAGATGAAGGAAGATCGCTGACCCCATCCCGTCGCGCACAGGATCGTCATTGTGACCCAGAATCACGATCAGGTCGTACACGTGGTCGTCCCGGAACAGGGTTTCAGCGCTCGCTGGATAAGGCAATGTCACAGGTCGGTTATAGGCGACGTCGCCCGGCGCGTCGCACCAACCGTCATCCGGTCGGATGGCGGACACGGGCAAGGCGGTGATCGGCGGCGGTCGTCGGTCTGCGCGATAGAGAACCTGCCGGAACGGCCAAACGCCCAGGGGTGTAGCCCCATCCCCCTCGCGCTTCATCTCCGAAGCCACGATCCCTGACCGCCCCAAGACACACGTGGTCCGCCAATCAGGTCCCAAAAAAACGCCGTCGCTTGTCGCCCTGTAAATCATCGCTGCGCCAAAATCATGCTATCGCCTTGGACGAGCCGTCCAGGCGGTCTCGCCCAAGGGTCCTACACAATGACGCCACCGAAAAACATTCTGATTGTTGATGATGACGACGACCTTCGCGAGGCCCTCGCAGAACAACTCGTTCAAGAATCGGACTTCAAGGTCACGACGGCGTCCACCGTTGCGCAAGGGCTGGCTGCTGCCCGGGCCAGCCTTCCTGACCTGATCCTTCTCGATGTCGATTTGCCGGATGGTGACGGTAGGGACGCCTGCAAGCAGCTTCGGCAGGATGGCATCAGCACGCCGGTCATCATGTTGACGGCTGCGGCTGAGGACGCTGACACCATTCGCGGACTGGAGTCCGGCGCCGACGATTACGTCACCAAGCCCTTCCGATTCGCTGTCCTCGCTGCCCGAATCCGCGCGCATTTGCGGACGCACGAGCAGTCCGAGCACGCGGTTTTCCACATTGGCCCCTATGAATTCCGTCCGGCTCAGAAAGTCCTGATCGACGCGAAGCAAAAGAAGATCCGGCTGACCGAGAAAGAGACAAATATCCTGAAATATCTCTATCGTGCGGAAGGCCGAACCGCCTCCAGGGAGGCGCTCCTCGCCGAGGTTTGGGGATACAATGCGGGTGTTACGACCCACACCCTTGAAACGCACATCTATCGCCTGCGACAGAAAATCGAGCCACAGGATGGCGACAGCCGTATCCTGCTGACGGAAGTCGGCGGTTACAGGCTCGCGCCCTAAGCCGCGCGCTCGTTAGAGAAGTCCCGGACATCAGCGATGAGGCCGGTCGCCGCCAGGCTGACAATCTCACCGCCAGCCTCTGGCGTCGCCAGACCCGGATCAGACCCCATCCGGCCGTCGGCGAACCGGGCGCGAAAGTCGAGCGCCTCACGGATAGGCCCCGTCGGCGCGATCTGAGGAGCGTAGTTCGCAGCCTTGATGCTGTCGGGATAGGCGAACTGGGTGACAGCGATTTCTGACGGCGTGGCGTGACTGCCGTGCCCTTGCGGGTATAGCCGCTCGCAGAGCTTGCCAACGCCCGGCAGATCCCACCAGTTCCGCAGCTTCAAGGCGAAACCGCGACGTTCTGCCCGCCAGCTGGCCTCGGAATAGATTTCGGAAAAGGCCGCTTCGATCGTGGCGACATTCCCGCCGTGACCGTTCAAGAAATAGATCCGCTCAAAGCCGTGCCCGGCAAGGCTGATCGTCCAATCGCGGATGGCGGCGATCATCGTCGAGGGGCGGAGCGAGATCGATCCGGGAAAGCCGAGATGATGTTGCGCCATGCCGACATTGAACGTGGGCGCGACCAAGATATCTCCGGTTTCATGAGCGTAATGCGCGATGATCTCCGGACACATCCAGTCGGTGCCAAGAAGTCCGGTCGGTCCATGCTGCTCATTCGAACCGATCGGTACGACGACGGTTTTCGAGCGCGTGAGCCGCTCTTCGATTTCAGGCCAGGTCGAGCGCGCAAGTAGCATCAGAAATCCACCGCAATACCCTTGCGCTCCCAATCTCCGAACCGCGTAGGTTCAGGGCCGGTCGGGCCGCCATCATCCGAAACGCCCGCTTCCTGTTCCGCCTTCGCCTGAGCTCGCCTGGCTTCAGCTTCGGCGAGAGCGCGCAGTGCGGCGGGGGACAAGGGTCTTCGCTCAGACCCAGCGACTTCAACAGGGGGGACAGGGTTTTCCGAAGCCATCATCCTGAAATAGTCCCGTTCACGTCGTCGCGCCAGAGGCCTACATTGCTCGATCGCACATCGCCCTGAGCGTCAGGCCTTGCATTGCCCTTGCGACTGATGCAGCGGTGCGGCGTGATAGAACACCCTCCCAGCCCCATCGCCGACTCGGACGCATCGTCCGGTCTCGCAGCGCGACGCGCCGCTCTCTTGCTTGTCCAGGATGGGCTCGCCAGACGAGGCGGTTTTGAAGAAGCAATGCGTCGCCCCGAATACGGGGCCTTGGCGGGCCCTGATCGGGCATACGCGAGATTGCTAGCGTCGACTGTGTTCCGGGGGCTCGGTCAAATTGATCATCTCTTGGACCAAAGACTGAAGTCGCCGCCTCCGCCCGTCGTGCGCGGGCTGCTACGACTTGGCGCGGCTCAGATCCTGTTTCGCCTGGCGCCGGCGTTTGCGGGGGTGTCAACAACGGTGGCCCTGGCCGGGGAATCGGTTTCGACGCAGCGGTTCAAAGGCCTGATCAACGCCATCCTTCGCGGGCTCGACCGGGACGGAGGCGGAGATTTGATCGCCAGGCTCGATCCGACACTCAACCTACCGAGTTGGCTGTTGCAGCGCTGGCGCGGGGCTTATGGTGATGCGGCGTGTCGATCGATGGCGCTTCGACTGATGGCGACTCCGCCGACCGACCTGACCCTGAAGGTTGGCGAACAGGCCGATGAGATCGCAAAGGCGCTGGACGGTGAGCGCCTCGGGTCCGGGTCAATACGCGTAAATCGCCGCGGCGAGATCTCGGACTGGCCGGGTTTCGCGGAAGGCGGATGGTGGGTGCAGGACGCCGCCGCCGCTATCGCAGCGCTTCTCTTTGATCTGTCGCCAGGCGACACGGCGATCGACCTTTGCGCAGCGCCCGGCGGCAAGACGTTGCAGCTCTGCGCGACCGGCGCGCAGGTCACCGCCCTCGACAGATCGGCAAAACGCCTCGACAGGGTACGAGAAAACCTATTGCGCGTAGGATTGTCTGCCGAGTTGATCGCGACCGACGCGTCTGCGTTTGACGACGGGCGTCACTTCAACGCCGTCCTTCTGGATGCGCCCTGTTCGGCGACGGGAACCTTTCGCCGACATCCGGATGTGCTTTGGGGCGCCAGGCCGACAGACATAGGTCAATTATCCGCCGTCCAATCGCGATTGCTCGATGCGGCTGCCCGGTTGACGGCTCCAAAGGGTCGGCTTGTGTATTCGGTATGTTCCCTCGAGGCCGAAGAAGGAGAAGCTCAAGTCGCCGCTTTTCTGGCGCGGCGGCCGGAATTCGTCCGTCGCCCGATCACACCTGACCGGTATGGCCTGACGGATGACGCTGCGACTAAGGATGGAGATCTTCGGCTGCTGCCGGGCGCCGATGTTCCATCCGGCGGACAGGACGGCTTCTTCATCGCGCGTTTTGATCGCCAACCGTGACAGAATAGCCGCAATCGCGCCGACTTTTCGGAATATGTCACGGACAACGCAGCGTCCAAAGGACTTTGACAACCGAAGAGGAGCCGTCATGCCGAACGCAACATCGATCCGCGTCATCACTTTACTCAGTCTCGCACTTTGCGGCCTAACGGCCTGCGCCGACACGCCGGGACAGGACCGGTACGTCGCCTATGAGGCCGGACAGGCCGCCCACGTCGAAGAAGGCGAGGTTCTATCCTTCCGACCAGTCACGATCGGCGCGGACAACTCCGGAACCGGCGCTGTTGTCGGCGGGGTGGGCGGCGCTGTCGTGGGCTCACAGTTCGGCGGCAGGCGACAGGACCGCGTGGCGTCTGGCGTCGTCGGCGCCGTCGCCGGCGCCCTTTTGGGGAACGCGATCGAAAAGGGCAATGAAGCCAAGGGGTATGCTTATACTGTGCGTGTGCTTCGGACAAAGGAACTGATTGAGGTCGTTCAACCGGACGCTTCACCGATTCCCAACGGTCAGCACGTGTCGATCATCTATGGCAGCCGGGTTCGCATCGCGCCCCTGCGCAATTGATTGAGGTGAAGAGCCGCCGTTCGTCGCCGAGCGGCCCCTTGCGCTGAAGGGCGAACGGCGGGTATCGAGACAGTATGACCTCGCCTGTGATCATCGCACCCTCCTTACTCGCTTCGGACTTTTCGAAGCTTGGCGAGGAGGCTCGATCCGTGGCGGCGGCTGGTGCGGATTGGCTGCATGTCGACGTGATGGATGGACACTTCGTGCCAAACATCACCCTTGGCCCGGACATCATGAAGGCGATACGTCCGCACGTCGGGATACCTTTCGATGTTCATCTCATGATCGCGCCGGCTGATCCGTTTCTCGAGGCGTTCCGAGAAGCGGGCGCGGATCTCATCAGCATTCATCCAGAGTCGGGACCGCATCTCAATCGCAGCCTGAAGCGGATCCGTCAGCTCGGCGCCAAGGCAGGCGTCGCCTTCAACCCGCAAACGCCGCCTGAAACCGTCGAATATATGCTCGATGAGATCGACCTGTTGCTGGTGATGTCCATAAATCCTGGCTTTGGCGGCCAGAGTTTCATGCATTCGCAGCTTCGCAAGATCGAGCGCTTGCGGACAATGACCGAGCGGGCGGGTCGGCCCGACATCATCATCGAAGTTGATGGTGGCGTGACGCCTGAAACAGCCAAGCTTTGTCTGTCGGCGGGCGCTAATGCTCTGGTTGCTGGAACGGCCGTGTTTCGCGGCGGTCCGACGCACTACGCCGACAACATCCTATCTCTGCGCGGCGCAGACCTGCCGTGAGCTCGACCGCTAGATGAGGCCGATATCGACCGCCCTGGGGTCAAGACGTCCCAGGCGGAGCGACAGATCGATCAGATCCCCAGATCACCATTCGCGCGAGGCCCCATGACCGAGACCCGGAACGGGATCCGCTCGCCGCAAAGGCTGAGCAAGTGGCTGGTCCTTGGTCATGACGTCGCGATGAGCATGGCGGTCATGGCCGCCATCCTCATCTGGCGATATCGGTTCGAGCCCAAACCCCTCCCCTCCGACATGGTTTGGCGCGCTTCGCTCGCCTTTGGTGTCATTTCAGCGATCATTTTTCCGATCTTCGACCTGCACCGGGGCCTATGGCGATACACGGGGCTAAGGGATATTGCGCGGATCGTGCGCGCTGTGGTTTTCGCCAATCTCCTGCTACTGCCAGTCCTGTTCCTGACGGATCGATTGGCGGACTTTCCCAGAACAGGCCTGATCCTTGAGGCTCCTGCGATCATATTGGCGCTTTCCCTATCAAGGCTCGCCGTGCGCGGATGGCGGCGCGGCGATCTGGCAGGCCTCATTCGCGCCGAGGACCGGGACGCGCCGTGGGCGGTCGTCATAGCCGATCCGCCCGCTGCCGACGCCTATCTTTCTGAAATGGGCCGAGGCGGCGGACAACGGCTGCGCGCCGCGGGGGTCATCACGCCTACAGATCACCCGCGAGGCGGCCTGATTCACGGCGTTGAGCTTATGGGCGGCCTGGCCGAACTGACGTCCGCTCTGACCACGCTCCGTGAGAGCGGCGGAGATGTGCGTGCTGTGATCGCCGAACTTCGGCCGGGTCGGGAGCTGATGCAGGCCGTCGTGCAAGCGGCCGCGGAAGCGGGCGTGAAGGTCGAGCGCAGACGGGCCGCCGGCGCCCCCCAGTCTCCAATTGAAGCGGCTGACCTGCTCGATCGACCGCCGCGCCATCTTGACGCTGTACGGGCGGCGGCCATGGTCCAGGGCCGGAATGTGATGGTCACTGGCGCCGGCGGCACGATCGGGTCTGAGCTCACCCGGCAGATCCTCGCTCTCGATCCAGCCAACATCACCTTGGTGGACGCTTCAGAATACAATCTCTACGCCATCGACATGGCCCTGCGCGAAGCCGGAGGCCCCGCCCGATGGCGCGCTGAACTCGCCGACGTCCGTGACCAGGTTCGAATGTCCCAGCTTTTTGACGCCGTGAAGCCGGACGTCGTGTTGCATGCTGCGGCGCTCAAACACGTTCCGTTGATGGAAACCCACCCCTGCGAGGCGGTGCTCACCAACATCGGCGGCGCAAGGATCGTCGCAGAGCTCGCCCGTGACCACGCCTCGGCGTTTGTGTTCATCTCCACGGACAAGGCGGTCAATCCCACCAATGTGATGGGCGCAACAAAGCGTGTGGCCGAGCAGGTGGTTCGAGCGATCTGCGCCGGGTCGACGACCCGCGCGGCGGTCGTTCGCTTCGGCAACGTTCTGGGCTCGACCGGTTCGGTGGCGCCATTGTTTGAACGACAGATCGCCGAAGGCGGTCCCGTGACAGTCACGCACCCGGACATGGAGCGCTACTTCATGACGGTCAGGGAAGCGGCCAGCCTTGTTCTCCAGGCGGCGTCGCTGCCAGCCGTGTCCAGCGCGGAGGGCGGCGTATACGTGCTCGACATGGGAGAGCCCGTGAAGATCGACGACCTCGCCCGCCAGATGATCCTGCTACACGGCCTCAGGCCAGGTCACGACATTGAAGTGCGTTACACCGGACTTCGCCCAGGAGAGAAACTTTTCGAGGAAATCTTCTACCAAGCCGAACAGGTTCGTCCGACGGACGCAGATGGCGTCTTGTCAGCATTCGCAGAGCCTGCCGACTGGGCCGATCTTGAACCGAGGGTGTCCCAGCTTTTGGAAACAGCCGCAAGACACGACGATCAAGCGGCTCTGGCGCTGCTCGGCGCGCTGGCTCCTGAGTTCGTCAGGCCCGCCTGATCCCTGTCAGAGCATCGCCGGAATCACCCGATCGGGCGGCTTGTGGCCATCCATGAAGGTCTTGATGTTGATGATCACCTTCTCGCCCATGTCGATCCGGCTTTCGACCGTCGCCGAACCCATGTGCGGCAGAAGCACCACATTCGGGAGTTTCAGAAGCTTCGGATTGATCGCCGGCTCGTTTTCATAGACGTCCAGTCCGGCTCCTGCGATTTCGCCCCGCGCCAGCATGTTGGCGAGCGCAGGTTCGTCTATCACTTCGCCTCTGGCCGTGTTGACCACGATGGCGTGCGGTTGAAGCAGTTTCAGACGCCTTGCTGACAACAGATGAAACGTTGCGGGCGTGTGCGGACAATTCACGCTGATCACGTCCATTCGGGCCAGCAGTTGATCGAGGCTCTCCCAGTAGGTTGCATCCAGATCCTCAGCGATGCGCGGCGAGACCGGTTTGCGATTGTGGTAGTGAATGGACAAACCAAACGCTTTGGCCCGGCGCGCCACGGCCTGTCCGATCCGGCCCATGCCAATGATGCCGAGGCGTTTGCCGGCGATGCGGCGACCCAGCATCCAAGTCGGCGACCAACCGGAAAAACCTCCCGATTGAACGACCTGGGCGCCCTCGACCACCCGGCGCGCCGCGGCGAGAATGAGCGCCATCGTCATGTCGGCGGTGTCTTCCGTCAGGACGCCCGGCGTGTTTGTCACCGTTATCCCCCGCGTGTTTGCGGTGGCGACATCAATATTGTCGACGCCCGCTCCAAAATTGGCGATTAAGCGCAAATTCGGTCCGGCGCGGGATAGGATGCGGCTGTCGATTCGGTCCGTGACTGTGGGGACGAGCACGTCGGCGCGGCCTAACGCATCGACAAGTTCGTCCGAACTCATGGGCCGGTCCGAGGAATTGAGCTCGGCGTCAAACAGCTCACACATCCGGGTTTCGACCGGATCCGGCAGTTTTCGCGTCACCACGACTTTGGGCTTTTGTGCCATGGGCGATCAGAATTCGGGACTGCGGGCGACGTCGCCTCAGGGATGTAGGGGCCGGTCGACCGACCGGCCCGGCATCGTGTTTAGCAAACAGGCGTCAAACGTCCAATGGCCAATGGATGTGAGTTGGGCCGCTAGCCTGATTGCGCTCGTCCTTTGCGCAACAGCCTGTCATCCCGCCGCGCCGAAGAGCGCGCCCTGTCGCACGACACCGTCCGGTCTGGCGGTTCCGCGGTTTGTTTCCCTTCGAAAGGAATCGACACCTGCACGCGTAGGGCCAGGGCCGGACTATCGGATGTTGTGGGTCTATCGCGCCAAAGGCTTACCACTTCTCGTCATTCAGGAGACCGTGGATTGGCGTCGCGTCCGTGACCCCGACGGCCAGCTGGCCTGGGTGCACAAAACGGCGCTGGACGGTGTGCGGACAGTCATGCGAACCGAACCTTCGGATCTTCAACTCCGAGATCGCGCGGCGAGCGACGGTCGAGTCAAAGCCGTTCTGACGGGTCATTCGATCGCCGTGCTGAATGTCTGCCAGGGCGCGTGGTGCAAGGTGACGGCGGATCAAATTTCCGGCTGGGCGCCGAAGGACGCGCTGTGGGGCGCAGAGGATCCTCCCACCGACGAACAATGTCGGAAGCCGTCGTGAGTTCAGTCCAACGGTTGAGGCGGGCCCGTCTCTGATGTAACGCAGTGAAGACACGTTTGCGAGCTGGGCCTCGTGCGACGCCGCACGAACGCATGTCCGGCTCCGGAAGGACACTTTCATCGGATGACTGAACAACGCTCGAGTTACGATCTTGACGCCTTGCTCGCCTGCGCCCGCGGCGAGCTTTTCGGCCCAGGAAACGCCCAGCTTCCCGCGCCGCCCATGCTGATGATGGATCGGATCACCGAAATCACCGCCGATGGGGGCAAATACGGTAAGGGCTTTATCCGAGCTGAGCTCGATATCCATCCCGACCAATGGTTCTTCCAATGCCACTTTCTGAATGATCCGGTCATGCCGGGCAGCCTCGGACTTGACGCGATGTGGCAGCTTGTCGGTTTCTTCCTTGGCTGGTCAGGCAAGCCTGGCCGCGGTCGCGCGCTTCATGCGGGCGAAGTCAAATTTTCGGGACAGGTCACTCCGAAAGTCAAAAAGATCACCTACATCATCGATATGAAGCGGGTCATCGACCGGCGTCTGGTGATGGGCATCGGCGACGGCGTGATGGAAGCCGACGGGAAGCAGATCTACACCGCTCAGGAACTTCGAGTCGGCCTGTTCGATCCTAAAGATCTGCTTTAAATCAAGAAAATTGGGTTTGGGAGAAGTCGCACATGCGTAGAGTCGCCATTACGGGCATTGGAATCGTTTCCAGTATCGGAAATTCAAAGGAGACGGTCGCCCAGTCCCTGCGGATGGCGAAGTCAGGCGTGGTCTCAGCGCCGCAATATGCGGAGCTTGGATTTCGATCCCGCGTTTATGCGCCGATCGAACTCGACTGGGAGTCGATGGTCGACCGTCGCGCTTCAAGGTTCCTGGCCCCAGGCACGGCCTATGCCCACGTCGCCATGGAACAGGCGATCGCCGACGCCGGGCTAGAGGAGGCCGACATTTCGCGGGAGCGGACGGGGCTGATCGTCGGCGCCGGCGGTCCGTCCGCCAGCACCATTGTCTCCGCCGCCGACACGACCCGCGACAAGGGGCCCAAGCGCGTGGGCCCCTTTGCGGTGCCGAAGGCGATGAGCTCAGGTCCTTCCGCCGTTCTCTCAACCTGGTTCAAGATCCGCGGGATCAACTATTCCATCTCCTCAGCGTGCGCGACCTCGACCCATTGCATCGGCGCCGCCGCGGAGCAGATCGCGATGGGCCGCCAGGACGTGATGTTCGCGGGGGGTTGCGAAGAACTGGACTGGGCCATGTCGAACCTGTTCGACGCGATGGGCGCCATGTCGTCGAAGTACAACGACACGCCGTCAGTCGCGTCCCGCGCCTATGACCGTGATCGAGACGGCTTCGTGATCGCCGGCGGGGCCGGGATGTTGGTGCTTGAAGACCTTGAGCGGGCGAAAGCGCGCGGCGCGACAATCTATGCCGAGATCACAGGCTACGCCGCAAATTCGGATGGCCACGACATGGTCGCGCCTTCGGGCGAAGGCGCCGTACGTTGCATGCGCATGGCGATGGAAGGGTTCGGAGGCCGAAAGCCGGCTCAACTGATCGACTATCTCAATCCGCACGGCACAGGCACCCCCGTGGGGGATGAGAAGGAAATCGGCGCCATCCGGGAGGTGTTCGGTGACGCCATGCCGCCGATTTCGTCGACCAAATCCCTGACGGGCCATTCGCTGGGGGCCGCCGGCGTTCAGGAGGCGATCTATTGCCTGTTGATGATGAAGGACAACTTCATCGCCAAGAGCGCCCATATCGACAACCTCGACCCCGCCTTCGAGGGCGCCAACATCGTGCGGAATACGATGGAAAACGTCAGCCTCAACACGGTGATGTCCAACAGCTTTGGCTTTGGCGGCACCAACGGCTGCCTCATCATGAGCCGCGTCGACTGATCACAAGAGCGGCGCGCATTCTCACTTAGAATTGACGAAAGACGCAGACATGGCCGACGATCTGAACCTGCCCAAGGGCGACCTCATGAAGGGCAAGAAGGGCCTGATCATGGGCGTGGCGAACCACAACTCCATCGCCTGGGGAATCGCCAGCCAACTGGCGGCTCAGGGCGCGGAGCTCGCGTTCAGCTATATCGAAGCGATGGAGCGGCGGGTTAAGCCCCTTGGCGAGTCGATTGGCGTCAAGGTGTTCGTGCCGGCGGAGGTCACTGACGACGCCTCGATGGATCAGGCCTTCGCCACGCTGGAAAAGGAATTCGGGACGCTGGATTTCGTGGTCCACGCCATCGCGTTTTCCGACAAGAACGAGTTGCGGGGATCCTTCGTGGAGAACACGACGCGGGACAACTTCCTGATGTCGATGAACATTTCGGCCTATTCCTTCGTCGACGTGGCGCGCCGAGCTGAAAAGCTGATGCCAAACGGCGGATCGATGATCACCTTGACCTATCTGGGATCCGAGCGCGTGATCCCGAACTACAACGTCATGGGCGTGGCTAAGGCGGCGCTGGAAGCGGCGACCCGCTACATCGCTCGCGACCTCGGCCCGAAAAAGATCCGCGTGAACGCCATCTCGGCCGGCGCCATCCGGACCCTGTCCCTGGCTGGCATTCAGGACGGCCGCAAGATGATTGCTCAGGGCCGTCAATTCTCGGCGCTTAAGGAAGATACCTCGGTAGAGGGTGTGGCCGGCTGCGCGCTATGGCTCCTGTCAGATCTCGGACGATCGACCACCGGCGAAGTCATACATGTGGACGCCGGTTTTCACATGATCGGCTTGCCGGACGAAGCCGCGGAATAGCCAAAGGACCGTCTCGCCCGCGTCTCAAACCCCCGCTATGTTGCGGGCATGACCGATCTCACAACGCCCCGCGCCGTCGTCGATGAGCTGGAAGCCGCTTACGCTGCGGCTTCTGAGCGCCTGCGGCTCGCCCTGCACCACTACCTCAAGACCGGAGAGCGGCCGGACCCTGCCGAACGGGCGAGTGGCGCTTTCACCTATCCCGAGCTCGTGGTCACCTATCGGCCCGAGGGCGCAGTCCCCAGACCGTCCCGCGCCTACGCATTGATTCGGAAGGCTGGCGTCTATTCGGTCACCGTGACCAAGCCCAGCCTGTTCAGGCGATATCTGCTTGAGCAGCTCAACCTCCTGATGAGCGACTTTTCCGTTCAGGTGCAGGTCCGCGCATCGAGCCGTGAGATTCCCTACCCTTTCGTCCTCGACGGCGCCGCCGGTCTAGACCTGCAG
The DNA here is from genome assembly GCA_903903715.1 of uncultured Caulobacterales bacterium. Taxonomy (GTDB): domain Bacteria; phylum Pseudomonadota; class Alphaproteobacteria; order Caulobacterales; family Caulobacteraceae; genus CAIMFV01. The sequence continues at coordinate 11,644 of CAIUZX010000104.1, read as the reverse complement.
GGCGCGATCTCGGCGGATCTCGCCCGCTGGTTCCCGACCACGCAGCTAGCCCACATCGGCGACGAGGTGGCCGACGGGCTATGGGATGAAGCCCTGGAAGATAGCGCGCCCCTCGCCTTGTTCGACGGCCCGCGGGCGGACTTTAGTCTCGCAAGGCTTAAGCACTACACCGGCGCGCCGGCGGAAGACTGCCAAGCCTTCATCCTCTTCACAAACTACCATCGCTACGTGGACGAATTCGTTCGCTGGAGCCTTTCGGAACTCAAGAAGGATGGTCCCTATCGAAGACTGTCGTGCGCCGGCGGCTTGGTGGTCGACGGCGACACCATTGACGCGGAACGGACGGTGGCCGAAGCCGATTGGCGCAAGTATCAGATGCCCGCCTATCATCTCACGCGAGATGACGGTCAGGGCATTACCCTTGTGAACATCGGCGTCGGCCCCTCGAACGCCAAGACCATCACCGACCACTTGGCTGTGCTGCGCCCTCAAGCCTGGCTGATGATCGGCCATTGCGGCGGCTTGCGGCCCAGTCAGACGATCGGCGACTATGTACTGGCGCACGCCTATCTTCGTGACGACCACGTTCTCGACGACGCGCTGCCCCCTGAAATTCCCATTCCACCGATCGCCGAAGTCCAGCAGGCGCTGCAAACTGCGGCGGAAGACGTGACCGGTGAGAGCGGAGAGGCTCTGAAGCAACGCCTTCGCACAGGCACAGTCGTGACGACAGACGACCGCAACTGGGAGCTTTGTTATACGGCGAGCGCGTTGCGCTTCAATCAGTCCAGGGCCGTCGCCATCGATATGGAGAGCGCCACAATTGCCGCCCAGGGCTATCGCTTTCGGGTGCCTTACGGCACCTTGCTCTGTGTCTCCGACAAGCCGCTGCACGGAGAGCTGAAGTTGCCGGGGCAAGCCAATCAGTTCTACGAGCAGGCGATCAGTCAGCACCTGCGCATCGGCGTCGCCGCGGTTGATCGGTTACGTCAGGCAGGACCTGGTCTGCACAGCCGCAAACTGCGCGCCTTTGACGAGCCGCCCTTCCGATGACGTCGCCCTCTCGCCAGATCACCGGCTTGGGCTTAGACTTCAAGTCATGAACTCAACACGCATCCTAGCCTTCGATGGAGTCGATAATTTCCGTGACTACGGTGATTACGGCACGACGCATGGCGCACGCCTGACCAAGGGCGTCCTTTATCGTTCCGCCCATCACGCGCGCGCGACCGACGCCGATCTCAGGCAGATGGAAGCCTTGAACTTCGAAGCGGTTGTTGACCTTCGACGCAAGAGCGAGCGCGAAAGGGATCCCTCCAGACGCCCCGATCGCTTCACGGCGGAAGTCATCGCCAACGACATCGGCGACGTCGGCGTGGCGCCGCACCTGACATTCGTCATGACGACGGAGCTCACACCTGAGAACGTCAAGGGATTTATGATCGAGGAATACCGCCGCATTCCCTTTGAACCGCGCCATCTTGATCTGTTTCGGCGGTATTTCCGGGCGCTGGCCTATTCCAAGGGGCCGCTGGTCATTCACTGCGCCGCGGGCAAGGACCGCACGGGTCTGCTCGCCGCGCTGACACACAAGGTGGTCGGCGTGCACGATGACGACATCATGGCCGATTACTTGCTCACCAATGACGCTGCTCGCATCGAAGAGCGTGCGCCACAGTCTCAGGATATGATCTCCCAGACCACCGGCAAGAGACCGACGCTTGAAGCCGTCCGCGCCTTCCTTGGCGTCCAGGCCGATTATCTGGTCGCCGCGTTTGCAGAGATCGACGCCGGTCACGGAGCACTCGACGCCTATCTGTCGCAGGCCCTCGGCGTCGACCCGGATTTGAAGGCGCGGTTGCGCGCTCGCCTTCTGACCTGACGGGGCCCTGCGAGCCAACAGATCAATCCGCCGTCGGTTGGGGTTGTTTGCTTTAGCGTTTTCGACGCTTTAAGCCTTTGAGGGCCAAGACCTGAATAAGCTTGCCCCAACGAGACCCCGGGACGGAAATCACGATGTCGCACGAGAAGACGAGCCTCACGGACCAGGAAGCTCTCGACTTCCATCAATATCCGACGCCGGGAAAGATTGCCGTCACGCCGACCAAGCCAATGGCGACGCAGCGGGACTTGAGCCTCGCCTATTCCCCCGGGGTGGCTGTGCCCGTCAGGGCGATCGCCGCGGATCCCGACGCCGCATACGACTACACGTCCAAGGGCAATTTGGTCGCGGTCATTTCGAACGGCACGGCCATCCTTGGTCTCGGCGATCTGGGCGCACTGGCTTCGAAACCCGTGATGGAGGGCAAGAGCGTCCTCTTCAAAAGGTTCGCTGACGTCGACTCGATCGACATCGAAATCTCCGCCAGGGATCCCGACGAGATCATCACGGTCGTGAAGAATATCGGAGTCACCTTCGGCGGAATAAACCTTGAAGATATCAAGAGCCCGGAATGCTTCCGCATTGAGACGGAGCTGCAGGAGCTGCTCGATATCCCAGTCTTCCACGACGATCAGCACGGCACCGCGATCATCTCCGCCGCCGGCCTGATCAACGCCTGCTACATCACGGGGCGGGACATCTCCAAGATCAAGGTGGCGCTAAACGGTCCCGGCGCAGCGGGCATCGCCACCCTTGAGCTGATCAAGGCCATGGGCGTGCGGCCTGAAAACTGTATCGCCGTCGATTCCAAGGGCGTGCTCTATCAAGGCCGCACCGAAGGCATGAACCAGTGGAAGAGCGCGCACGCGGTGGCGACCGACAAGCGGACGCTGCTTGAAGCGGTCCAGGGCGCGGACGTGCTGATGGGCCTCTCGCAGAAGGGCGCCTTCACGACCGAGATGATCAAGGCGCTGGCGCCCAACCCCATCATCTTCGCGATGGCCAATCCAGATCCCGAGATCACGCCTGAAGAGGTGCACGCGATCCGCAGCGACGCAATCATGGCCACGGGGCGTTCCGACTACCCGAACCAGGTGAACAACGTTCTGGGCTTTCCCTACATCTTCCGGGGCGCTCTGGATGTTCGGGCGCGCCGTGTGAACAACGAGATGAAGATCGCTTGCGCCCAGGCCCTGGCGCAGCTCGCCCGGGAAGACGTTCCGGATGAAGTGGCCGCCGCCTATCAGGGTCGGCAACTGCGGTTCGGGCCTGACTACATCATCCCCTCTCCCTTCGACCCCCGTCTGATGTGGTACATTCCCCCGTTCGTGGCGAAGGCTGCGATGGACACCGGCGTCGCCAGACGTCCGATCGAGGACATGGCCGCCTATCGCGCGAGTCTCGCCCGCCGCCTCGACCCTTCAGCTGATTTCCTCCAGAAGATCTCCGGAGCGGTCCAGCGGGGCATGCACAAGCGAATCGTCTTCGCAGAGGGCGAGGAAGCCAGCGTGATCCGGGCGGCCTACGCCTTCCAGGGTCAGGGATACGGCCGGGCGATCCTGTGCGGCCGCGAAGAGCTGATCCTGCGCAACATGGCCGATCTCGGCCTTGATCCCGCCGAGGCGGACCTCGAGATCATAAATGCGCGGATGTCCGATCGAAACGCCGAATATGTCGAGTTCCTCTATCAAAGGCTCCAGCGGCAGGGCTTCCTGCTGCGCGACGCCCAGCGCCTGATCAACCAGGACCGCAACTCCTTCGCCGCCACGATGGTCGCTCTGGGCCACGCAGATGGCATGGTCACAGGTGTCACCCGCAACTTTGACCAGGCGCTGGAGGAAGTTCTGCGGGTGATCGACCCGTCGCCCGACAGCCGCGTGATGGGCATGAGCGTACTGCTGGCCAAGGGGCGGACCATCTTCGTCGCTGACACCACCGTTTCGGAACTCCCCGAGGCGGAGGTCCTGGTCGAGATCGCGATCGAAGCTGCGCATGCCGCGCGGCGCCTGGGGCACGAGCCGAGGGTCGCCTTCCTGTCATATTCCACCTTCGGCAATCCGGCAGGGGCCAGAGGGGAAAAAGTGCGCCGTGCCGTCGCTCTGATGGGTCAGCGACATGACATCGACTTTGAATATGAAGGCGAAATTCCGCCGGACGTGGCGCTCAACGCCAGCGCGCGGGACAACTATCCCTTCCAGCGCCTGACAGGGGACGCGAATATCCTGGTGATGCCGGCCATTCACTCGGCGTCGATTGCAACGAAGCTTGTTCAGGCGATTGGCGGCGCGACCGTGATCGGGCCGCTTCTCCTCGGATTGTCGAAGCCGGTTCAAATCTGCCCCTTGTCCGCCTCGGTCACGCAGATCCTGAACATGGCCATCTTCGCGGCCCACGATGTGCGGGCCAGCATGGAACGAGATGTCTAAGTGGTGGTGGCCGCCGCGCTTTCGTTGCGGATCCGCTCGATATGCCTTGCGAGCAAGAAGCACATGAGAATCGCCGGGGCGCCCAACGCCGCTGCGCCCAGATAGAACTCGGCATAGGCGTGCATCAAGCCGCCGTTCAGCTGTAGGTGATCAACGACCGAACCAGAAAAGCCCTTCAGGGTCTTTCCGGTCATATTCAACGCAGAACTGAGCAGGGCGTACTGGGTGGCGGTGTAACCGAGGCTGGTCAAGCTAGACATATAGGCCACCAGCGCCACGCCGGAAAAACCGATAGCGAAGGCGTCGACGCCCATCACGGCCTGAAACAGCACGATGTCCGGCCCTCGACTCGCCAGTAGTGCGAACGCGGCGATCGCGACGGGCTGAAGAAACGCACCGATGATAAGCGTCCGCGCATAGCCCAATCGGACGGCGCAAAGCCCGCCCAGCGACACCCCGACAATAGACCCCCAAAGACCAATTGACGCGCGAACAAGGCCCACAGTGACCTTTGAAAGTCCAAGATCCTTGTAGAATGGATTGGAGATCGGGCCTCTCAGATAGTCCGGCAGGTGGTAAAGGGTGATGGTCAACAGCATGACCAGGGCGAACAGACCGTGTTGTCGGAAGAAGCTGATGAACGGGCCTGCAATGGCGTCAGAGACGCCGCGGACGGAATAGATAGGCGCTTCTCGGCTGCGCTCTTCGAGGACGTGCTCGGCCAGGACCGGCTCAGACGCGAATACGACGGCCGCAACACCGATCAACACCAGTGCAGCCATGACCAAGTAGCTCGTCGGCCAGCCGAAGAACTGCGCCATAATGAGGATTAATGATTCCGTGACCAGAAGCGCCGCCCGATAGCCGAGGCTGTAGGCTGACGTCAAAAGCCCCAGTTCATCCCCGTCCTCGGCAATCTCGATTCGCCAGGCGTCGACCACGATGTCCTGAGTCGCGGATGCGAAAGCCACGACGACCGCGGCGGCCGCCAGATTGAGAAGCCCCCCCGCCGGGCCGATGACGGCCATGGCGGCCAGTCCCAGCGCGATCAGGATCTGAGCCGTCAGCATCCATCCCCGCCGACGCCCAAGTCTGAAGATCGGCGCGTCCACGCGGTCAATGATCGGCGCCCAGAGGAACTTGAACGTGTAGGCCAGACCCACCCACGCGGCGAAGCTGATGGCAGAGAGGCTGACGTGACCCTCTCGCAGCCAATACCCAAGCGTGTTGCCAGTCAGTAGAAACGGCAGACCTGACGAAAACCCCAGCGCCGCCATGGTCGCGACTTTCGGGCGGCCGAGCGCGCGCAGCGTGTCGATCATCCGTCTCGAGTTCGGTTTTGCTGAAGAAGCCATGCCTGCGCCTGTTTTGGTCAACGTGACCGATGGGCGGGCTCAGGGCAAGCTGGGTTGGGAGACTCGAGGCCGAAGACCTCAACGGTCCTGTGCGATCTTCGCGATCAGCGCGTTCAGAGCCACAGGTTGGATCGGTTTGGTGAGAAATTCGTCCATCCCAGCCGCGAGACAGGCGGCCCGATCATCCTCGAATGCATTGGCGGTCACGGCGATGATGGGCGAGCTAAATCCCTTTGCGCGCAGCCGACGCGTGACTTCCATCCCATCCAGGACCGGCATCCGGACGTCCATCAAAACGAGATCAAAGGTTTCGGTCGATGCCGCAGCCAAGGCGCTGTCACCCGTATCCGCGTGCGTGACCACGCACCCAAGACGCTTGAGCAAGGCTTTTGCGAGCAGGGCGTTCACCGCATTGTCTTCGGCGAGCAGAATGCGAAGGCCTGAAGTCGCTTTGGGACGTCCGCCGCGTTCATCCTCGATCATCGGTGAAAGGACTTCCGGGTCGGGCTGGACGCCGAGAACGGCATGAAGGCGCGAGATGATCGAAGCGCGCCGAAGCGGCTTTATGAGATAGCCCTGATACCCAGCCTTTCGGTAAGGCTCGATCTGATCACGACCCTCCGCAGTTAGAAGGATGAACGCGGCCACGCCCTTTGGAGGGCGGACCGCACGGCTCGGCGCTCTGGCGCCAGGATCGACGAGGACCGCATCGTAGCAGGGATCCAGCGCTTCGAACCCGCTCGCCAAAACGGCTCTGGCGCCCGAGGCGCGGATTTGGGCCAAGGCGGCTTCACGAACAACGGGAGACGACGAAATCACTGCGATCGTTCGCCCCGACAAAGGACCGCTTTTTCCGCGCCGGGTCAAAGCGCCAGGTTCAGCAATGTCGAACTCGGCCTCTATCCAGAACTCGGCGCCCCAGTAGGAGTCTGCGTCTATCCGGTGGTTCACAATGCCCACTTCGGCGTCCATCGCTGCGGCGATGCGACGGACAATCGCGAGTCCGAGGCCAGCCCCTCCTGCAGCGGCCCCTTCTTCGGCCTGATAGAACTCCTCGAACAGTCTAGCGGCCACGTCATCGGGAACGCCCGGGCCAGTATCGCGGACGGAGAGACGTAGGCGCACCCGACGGCCGCCGGCGGGTCTCACCCGCCCGGCGATCAACACGCCGCCGCCACATCCACGAGCCGCAGTCATCTTCACGGCGTTTCCAGCGAGGTTGAACAGCACTTGCTTCAACCGACCCGCATCGGCAAGGATCGTCGGCGCATCCCGATCTACGGCCCAGGCGATGTCGAGGCCCGCTTCGTGGGCGCGCGTGGCGAGTAGTTCCGTGACCCCCTGGAACAGGTCTTCGAGCGCCAGCGGCCTCAATTGAAGATCAATCAGGCCTGATTCCAGTTTGGCGAGATCAAGGACATCGTTGACGAGCCCGAGCAGGTGCTCTCCACTTGTTCTAAGGGCGCTGAGATAGGCGCGTTGCGTCTCATCAAGCGACGTTTCGGCCAACAGGTTGGCCATGCCCAGCACGCCGTTCAGCGGAGTACGGATTTCATGGCTCAGCGTGGCCAGACCATGCGCTCTCGAAAACAGACTGGCGGACTTTGCGCGTCCTTCCTCGGAGTCCGAGGTTCGGCGGTTCGATGAAGTCCGCTTGCGTCGAGTGGGCGCCGTGTCCGTCATGACGTCTGATGTACCAGACCCCGCTTAACGCGAGCCTTATACCCGGTCTCACGGCGCCGCCGCAGTTTCGCTCCCGCCCGCGAAACGACGATACACCACCGCTTCCGCCACATGCCGTCGGCGAACTGACTGAGAGCCTTCCAGATCAGCGATCGTCCTCGCCAGCCTTAACGCGCGAACCCATCCCCGGGCTGTGATCCGACCCGATTCCGCGGCCAGGGTGAGGAGTTGGCGGCCGCCTTCGTCGGGCATGGCGATCCGCTCCAGACGGCGGCCGTCCATGCGCGCGTTCAGAGCCATGTCGTCGGGAATATCCATCTCCGCGGCACGCTCGATTTGCACCCGCCAGGCTTCGGCGACGCGACGGGCCACCTCTGCAGTCCCTTCCGCGGGCGGTGCGCCGGCCAGCTCAGCCGGCGTCACCGGCGGCACGTCGATCTGGATATCGATGCGGTCAAGCAAGGGCCCGGACAACCGACCCTGATAGTCGAGCTGGCACCTCGGCGCCTTGCCACACGCGCCGCGTCCCGGCCCCCCGTGCCCGCATCGGCAGGGATTCATCGCCGCAATCAGCTGTACTCTTGCCGGATACCGGACATGCGCATTGGCTCGCGCGACAATAACCTCACCGGTTTCAAGCGGCTGACGAAGGCTGTCGAGCACCTGCGGCGTGAACTCCGGGAGTTCGTCGAGGAAAAGAACGCCATTATGGGCCAGCGAAACCTCGCCTGGCTTGACCCGCGCGCCACCACCGACCAGGGCGGCCATGCTCGCAGAATGATGCGGAGATCGATAGGGCCGCGCCCGGGTGAGTTCACCCTTCGCGATCAAGCCGGAAACCGAATGCACCATGGAGGTCTCCAGAAGCTCCTTTGCGGAAAGGGGCGGCAGCAAGCCGGGCAACCGGCTCGCCATCATCGACTTTCCAGATCCAGGGGGTCCGCACATAAGGAGATTGTGCCCCCCGGCTGCAGCGATCTCCAATGCGCGTTTGGCCTGTTCTTGGCCTCGCACGTCGCCAAGATCCGGCCCTCCTGCAGCCTCCTTCACGACACCAGGGGAAGGCGGACTGATGACCTGAACGCCTCGGAAATGATTGATCAGGCTGATCAGCGAACGCGCGGCGAGAATGCGGCCCGCCCCGGACCAGGCCGCTTCTGGACCCGCGGATTCAGGACAGATCAATCCAAGCCCCATGGATTCCGCCGCGATGGCCGCGGGCAAGGCGCCGGCGGTCGTTGCGAGACGTCCATCGAGGCTGAGCTCTCCGAACGCCAACCAGTCAGCCAGTGCGTCCTGAGGTAAAACGCCCATGACGGCCATGAGACCGAGCGCGATGGGGAGATCGTAATGGCTGCCCTCCTTGGGCAGATCGGCCGGCGCGAGGTTCACCACCAATCGTTTGGAGGGCAAGGCAAGGCCCAGGCCGGCAAAGGCGGCGCGAACGCGTTCCCGGCTCTCAGCGACCGCCTTATCGCCGAGGCCTACGACAATGAAGGCGACCATGCCCGAACTCGTCTGGACTTCGACGTCGACCCGGCGGGCCTCCACTCCTTCAAATGCGGCTGTCACAATCCGCGCGGCCAAGCATCGATCTCCACTCCGTTTTGCGGACTAGGCCCGATGCAAACCAGAAAGACAACCTAATTGCGTATATCAAATCACGTTATGCAGCCCTTAGGGTTAAATGCGGCGAAGAATGGCTCTCCCGAACGCATCGCCCGCGTCCGGCGCGTAAGCGAAATAGAGGTCAGGCTCGATCGCCTCCAATTCCATCAAGGCCAGACGACCTTCAACGTCGCGCAACATGTCTATGCGGGCGTAAGCTAGATCCTGCGGCGCAGCCGCGAGGACCTTTTGCGCGAGTTCAAGGGCTTCTGCGTCAGGCCGGTATGAGGTGAACTTTCCGCCGAACTGTGGCTGCACCCGGAAATCTCCCTGCGCCGCAACCTTCGCCGCGCCATGGCTGAATTCGCCGTCGAAGAAAAACAGGGACAATTCGCCTTCGCTGGCCACCGAAGAGAGAAAAGGTTGGATCATCCGGTCTTCAGCTGGCGCGGGCAATGGATCCCCGCGACGAAGTCGGTATGTCTCATGCGAACCTGCGGAAACCAGCGGCTTGATGACAATCTCGGCGGTTCCAAAACGTTCAAAGGCCTCGGACACCGCTGTTGCGTCCGAAAGCCTAGGCGTGTCGGTAAGTATAATCCGGACTCCGGCGCGGGCCAGATCCAAGAGATAGGTCTTACGCGTATTCCAAAGAAGCACGTCCGGGGCATTGATCAGGGGCGGCGCGTCCCCCCAGCCCTTCAACATCGCTTCCCAGTCCTGCAGGCGAAAGTGATAGCCCCAGGCGAGGTTCGCCAAGACGCCGTCCACCTCCGTCGGCGGGCCGAAAACCCATGGATGCGCCACAAGCTCGACGCCTAACCGGTTGAATAGCGCCCTGTAGCCGTCAATCGGCGGCGCAACGCGGGTTGTGTAGCGCGGATCGTTCGGATCGGGAGATAAGATCGCCAAGCGCTTGGTCATCTCAGTCGATCTCCGATCGGGTCGGTCGCCTTGTGACCTGCATGCTGCTCGCGGCCCACCGCCAGGCATTGCTGTGCCGAAAGCGGCGTTTCACCCCGGTGACGCGCGCCTGCCAAAACTTGAAAGACCCGAAATTGCCCCGCGGTTGTATGAAATGCCACCATGAGAGCGCAGGTTTCGAAGCGATAAGTCCAAAGAGCGCCAGATCCCGCCTGTTGGGAGACGTCAGGTTCGCCGAGTTCGCCGCGCACCTCATCCGCCGAAAAGCCTTCGAGGCCCTTGGACACTGCAGCGGAGGGGGAGACCGAACCCAAGCTCAGCGCGATGACCAGAAGATAGACAAGTCCGCGTTTCATGCCCGGGTTCTAGCCCAAATGCCCTCAACCCCAAATCCCAAACTCGGCATGCTCGACACCCGAACCCGAACGATGCATTGCCCCGGCGCCGGCGACGACTATACTCCGCGCCCCAGCTCGCCGCCCATCCGAGGTCTTGATGCCCGCCGCTTATGATGTCGCCGCCGTCGGCAATGCTATCGTGGACGTGATCTCGCCCGCCGACGACGCCTTTCTCGCCGCGGAGGGCCTGTCCAAAGGCGCGATGATGCTTGTCGATGAGGCGAGCGCCGCCTCGCTTTACAAAAAGATGGCCGCAGGCGTCGAAGCATCTGGTGGGTCAGCGGGAAACACCACCTCTGGCATCGCAAGCTTCGGCGGGCGTGCAGCTTATATTGGCAAGGTCGCTGACGACTTGCTCGGTAAGGTATTTCATCATGATATCGCCGCCCAGGGGGTCGCCTTCAAACCCCGTCCCCTACCGCCTGGCGCAGGTCCGGGAACCGGCACTTGCCTGATAAATGTCACGCCCGACGGGCAGCGCACGATGTGCACCTGCCTTGGTGTTGCGAACCTGCTTGGGGCGGACGATGTAGACGAAGAGATGATCCGCGCCGCCTCGATCATCTATCTGGAGGGTTATCTATTCGACCCCGACGCGGCCCGCCAAGCGTTTGCCAAGGCGGCGCGAGTGGGTCGCGACGCCGGGCGCAAAATCGCTTTGACACTGTCAGACGCTTTCGTAGTCGAGCGGCATCGTTCCGCATTGCTCGCCTTCATCGACGAGGCGGTGGATATCGTCTTCGCCAATGAGACGGAGGCGAAAGCCCTGTTCGAGACGGCGGATTTCGATCAAGCCGTAAGCCTTCTTGGCGCCAGGGCGCCTACCGTTTGCGTCACGCGCGGAGAGCATGGATCCGTTATCGTGACAGATGGCGCTTTCGAAACAATCCCCGCCGCGCCCGCCGCGCAGGTGCTGGATACGACCGGCGCCGGCGATCAGTATGCGGCCGGCGTGCTGTTCGGTCTGGCGAGAGGCCGTCCAACCTCTGTCTGCGGACGGCTTGGGTCCCTCGCCGCGGCGGAAGTCATCGCGCACTATGGGCCAAGGCCGCAGACCTCGTTACATGACTTGGCCGTATCCTCCGGACTGCTCTGAGCCGATGCGTGAAAATAGCCCTCCCTCCCGACGGAGCCCAACATGACCGCACCTGCATCGCGCGCGGCGGAGATCCGCCGAGAAACCAAGGAAACGTCGATCTTTGTACGTGTCGACCTTGACGGCTCGGGCGCGTCAACAATCGATACTGGCATAGGCTTTTTCGACCACATGCTCGACAGCCTCGCACGGCACGGCGGCTTTGATCTGACTGTGGAGTGCAAGGGCGACCTGCAGATCGACGCTCATCACACTGTTGAAGATACAGGCAT
>CAIUZX010000103.1 GCA_903903715.1 uncultured Caulobacterales bacterium | reverse complement strand
TCTGGTTTGGTCGGCATCCTTCCAGAAGAGGCGAAGGTTTCGCAAGCGCCTTGTCCGAGCGCGCACCTTCCCGACGACGCGCGCGGTTTCCCGTCGGCGAAGGGGTGATAAGCGGGGGAGGCGGGCGAAACGTCCGGCCTTTTGAAGTCTTCAGGGTCTACGTGGTGCGAGTTGGGTCGGCCGGAGGCTTCGCCCGTCTTTCGGCCCATTCTCGTCGGGGTGGGGTCCTTTCCTACCTTTTCCAACCCATCAAGGGCGCCCGAGCAGCCTGAACCGGTCCCGCCGCCAATGGTCTTGGCCTGATCATCGCCTCCCCCAGCGACGGGACGGGGTCAGTGTAACTCAGGTCTGAGGGGTGTGGATAAGCGGGCCGACATTCAGTCATTTCGCGCCTCACGACGCAGCCGCGGCCAGCCTCAGGGCGCCAGGGCCGGCAGCGCCTTCAGTCGGGCGACGAGCTGGGCCTGAGACGTCACCTCCGCCTTGCGGAACATCGACTTCAAAAGGTACCGCCCGGCGGCGACGCTCACATTGCGGCGGCGGACATAGTCCTGAAGCGTGGCGCCGCTGGCCAGCGCGACGGCGAGGCGTCCCTCGGTCGGGGTAAAGCCGAACCAGGCGCGCAGACGGTCGATGTCCAGAAGCGGCGCCTGATCGCCGAGATCAAGGCACGCGACGATGGTCGCCTGCTCCAGGCCCCCGCCGGGACGATTGCGCGCGGCCAACACGTTGACCCGCCGCCCTTGCGCGTCTTCGGCCGAGAAGGCTGCGCTGCGCGACTGCGCGGTTCGACAGAGCTGATCGAGCGCGTGCTGCGCGGCGGGATCGTGAAACTCCACCCGGCCTTGTCGAACGACGAACAGCCCCCGCTCCGCAAGCGCCAGGGCCAGCGGGTTGGCGTAGACGAGGCCGAGGTCCTCCGTGAGGGTCAGGACCGCGCTCGAGGCCTGGTCCAGCGTCGCCTCCGCCGAGGCGGCGCGGAGGTTCGCGGCGCGAAGGTGTTCGCGTATGCGCACCGCGCGTTGAATGTGCGGCGCCAAGAGGCGCAAGCCCCGCTTCAGCCCCTCGACATCCTCCGACGCCTTGCCCACGACGAGCAGGCCGAGCTTTTCGTCGCCCTGGCGGTCCAGTACGATGGCCAGAGCCCGGTCGATCTCCCAGGTCTTGAGGAAGTGCTGGTACATAGCGCTTTGGCGAAAGTCCTCGGGCGGGACCATATCATAGGTGTCGATCAGCCGTCCCGTGCGCTGGCGCATCACCGTTTTTGACCAGGGGTTTCGGCCGGCGAAAACGGAGAGATAGACCTCGCGCACCGCCGGGTTGACGCCCACAGCGGCGACGAAACGCCCGCCGGGCGGATCCAGCCGCTCCCACACCAGCATGGCGACGTCCCACTCGCTGGGGCTGAGGGCGGCGACGATGGCGGACAAGGTGTCGTCCCACAAAGTGGGGTCGAGGCTGCACTCATAGATCCGACCGATCAGATCGCTGATGATCTCCCACTCGACGCCAAACGCCTGCCAGTTCTGCACGCGGGGAAGTGGGGTTTCCGACACAAGCCGCCTCCGGTCCGATCCTTGATTGGTAGCGGCATCCCCTCAACGCCATCAAGCCCTCCTCGAATGGGGAGCGCGGTGAGCGTGCGTCTCGCCGATGATCGGATCCGTGAGCGGGACGCCGGATCAGTGGGCTTGCAGCCCGGGCCAGGCGCAACGCTTTTGTCTCCAACGGCGTCACACGCGCCCGCAGTTATAAGGCGAACGATCATGCGCAACGTCCTGCTCAGTCTTCTCTTCGTCACGGCCGCCGGCCTTTCCGCCTGCGGCAAGCCGGCGGCGTCAGGTGCAGCATCAGCGTCTCTTTCGAAGCCTGCGGAAGACGCACATCCGGTCGCCGCCGCAGCCTCGGCGTGTGAGCTTGTCACGGCGGCAGAGATCGAGGCGGCGACAGGGGTCAAGGTAGGGCTCGTCAAGTCGACCACGCCGACCGACGCCCAGAGCGGCGCCTGCGAATACCAGCATGCGGACACCCAGAGTTTCGGAACCTCGATCGTCGCCGCCGTCGCGGTGTTTCGACCGGCCAAGATCCCGGGTCAGGAACTGGTCTGGACGAAGTTCATGAAGTCGGACGCGGTCGATGGCGTGGGTGATGTCGCGCGCTACAACGCCGCCGGCGGCGCGATGTTTGTCCGCAAGGGCGACAAGGCGGTCTACGTCCAGGTCCTGGACGCCAAGGGCGGGCATCTGGACGCTGTCAAGAAGATCGCGGCCGTACTGCTTTCAAGAAGCTGACGCCGGCCCCTGGTGGTCCGATTTCGACATTTGCATCCCTGATGCACCTGCCGCCGAGCATATGTCGGAAGCCTAAGGACCACTGGACAACCTATTGATTCTCGTGGATTTTTCGAGTTTGACATTCGAAACGCCGCCAAGTGTCATCTGGAACTCGAATGTCAAATTCAATCCACTAGTAGCTCGCGTCCCAGCTCATCAGGTGGCCGTCATAGCCGCAAAGGGTGACGCGGCCGACGCGGCCGCGGCGCTTCCAGTCGTCCCAGGGCAGGCGGGGGCGGCGCATGAAGACGATGGTGGCGGTCCACACCTCGCCCGCTTTCGTCACGTCTATCGCGTATTTCCGCTTGTCGAACATGTCCGGCTGTTCGGTGGCGAGGCGGAAATACTGCTTGGTGAGCTGGATGGCGTCGTCGTTGGACTTGATCAGCGGCGTCTTCAGTTGCGCGGCGGCCTGATCGGTGGGCGTGCAGGCGCTTTCGGCGGCGAAGGCGGCGCCGGAGGTCCACAGCGTCAACAGGGCGGCGCCGATGAGGATTGCGTTTCGCATCAATAGGTTCCCAAGATCACGCGCTGCTCCGAGGTGTCAGGCGCAATGCGTCTCGTCAAGGCTTCACTCAAACTGACGACAAAAAGGATGGTTGACTCGGGCGGTGACCTCCCTCAGGTAACGTCGCATGTCGCGGGAGAGTCTGACGGGTCCGTTCAAGCGGACGACGTCAGCGCCGAAGGCGCAACCGCCCCGGAAACGCTCAGGCAAACGGACCGCGACGAGACTGACACGCTGGAAAGTAGGGCGATCCTGAACGGTCGTCCTCGCCGAAGGAGCAAGCCCTTTGTCAAAGGGGCGGAATCTCTCAGGTCCAAGGACAGCGGGGGCGATGTGAGACTTTTTGCGGCGGATCATCGCCGCGGGAAGCCTCTTCGCGCTAGCTCATGTCCGGGGCCCCTATGTCCATCGCAGAAACTCTGTCACAGACCGTGCTACACGCCCGCCATCTGGCGCTGAAGGCGAGGATGACGCCGTTTGCGGGCTATGACATGCCCGTGCAGTACCCGGACGGCGTGCTGGCCGAGCACCGCTGGACCCGCGAGAAGGCCGGCCTGTTCGACGTCAGCCACATGGGCCCAGCCTTCCTGACCCTGAACGCAAAGTCCGGCGACGCTGAGGCAGACCACGCGGCGATCTCCGCCGTGATCGAGCCGCTGATCTGCGGCGACATTGCGGGGCTGAAACCCGGCCAGCTTCGCTACACCCTTCTTCTGAACGAGACCGGCGGCATTCTCGACGACCTGATGGTCGGCCGCCCGTTGGCGCCGGACCGGCAGGGGATGCTGTACATCGTCGTCAACGCCGGGACGAAGGACGCGGACTTCCTTGCGATTTCTAAAGCCGCCAGGGGCGTCGCCACCCTTTCCCGCGCCGACGATCGCGCGCTTTTGGCGCTGCAGGGACCTAAGGCCGCGCAGGTGCTGGAGCCGCTGATCCCCGGCGTCGCGGCCTTGAGCTTCATGCAGTTCCGCCGCTTTGATCACGGGGAAGGCGTGGTGGTCAGCCGGTCGGGCTATACCGGCGAGGACGGCTTCGAGATCCTGATCCATGCCGCCGACGCGGACGCCTTGTGGTCCGCCCTCATCGCCGATGAGCGGGTCAAGCCCATCGGCCTGGGCGCGCGGGACTCGCTTAGATTAGAGGCGGGCCTGCCCCTCTACGGACACGACCTTGATGACACCACCTCGCCGGTGGAGGCGGCGCTGACCTTCGCCCTCTCCAAGCGCCGCCGCGCCGCCGCGGACTTTCCGGGCGCAGCGCGGATCCTGAAGGCGCTGGCCGAGGGACCGACCCGCGTCCGCATCGGTCTGGAGGTGCTCGAAGGCGCCCCGGCGCGGGAAGGGGCTTTGATCGCCGACGAGACGGGGGCGGAGATCGGCGTCGTCACCTCTGGCGGGCCGTCCCCCAGCCTCGGTCGCTCCATCGCCATGGGCTACGCCCCCCCCGCCTTTGCGACACCCGGCCAGACCCTGCGCGTCATTGTCCGGGGCAAGGCGCAGGCCGCCCGCGTCGCCCGCCTCCCGTTCGTTCCCCACACATACGTCCGCAAGGCCTGAAGGAGAGACCCCATGCGCTTCACCAAGGATCACGAGTGGATCGCCGTCGACGGCGACGTCGCGACCATCGGCATCACCACCTATGCGGCGGAGCAGCTCGGCGACGTCGTGTTCGTCGAGCTGCCGGAAACCGGCAAGAGCCTCAAGCTGGGCGACAGCCTGGCTGTCGTGGAGAGCGTCAAGGCGGCTTCGGACGTCTTCGCCCCGATCTCGGGGGAGGTGACAGAGGTCAATGAGGCGATCACGGGCGCGCCGGAGCAGGTCAACCAGTCGCCGGAACGCGCCGCCTGGTTCGCCAAGGTCCGCCTGACCAACCCGGCCGAACTCGACGGCCTGATGGACCGCGCCGCCTACGACGCCTACCTCAAGGGACTGTAATCGCTCATGCGCTATCTCCCCCTCTCGCCGCCCGACCGGGCGCGCATGCTGTCCGTCATAGGCGCAGGCTCCATCGATGACCTGTTCGTCGATGTGCCGGTCGAGGCGCGCCTTACCCGTCCGGTGGACCTGCCCTATGCGCAGGGCGAGCTGGAGGTGGAGCGGGCTCTGTCAAAGCTCGCCTCGCGCAACCGTGCGGCGGGGGAGGGGCCATTCTTCTGCGGCGCAGGCGCCTATCGCCACCACGTTCCAGCGACGGTGGATCACCTGATCCAGCGATCTGAGTACCTGACCGCCTACACCCCCTATCAGCCGGAGATCGCCCAGGGCGGTCTGCAGGTCTTGTACGAGTTCCAGACCCAGGTCGCGCGGTTGACGGGGATGGAGATCGCCAACGCCTCCATGTACGACGGCTCGACCGCGACGGCGGAGGCGGTGATGATGGCCTCCCGCGTCACCCGCCGCAGCAAGGCCGTGCTGTCGCCCGGCCTGCATCCCCATTATGCCGCGACGATCCGGACCATGGCGGAAGCTGCCGGTCTTGAGGTGGTGGCCATGCCGCTCGCCGTCGACGGGGAGGCGGGCGTGATCGGCGCCGTCGACGCCTCCACGGCCTGCGTCGTTGTGCAGACCCCCAACCTCTTTGGCGCGGTCACGGACGTCACGGCCATCGGCAAGGCGGCCCGTGAAGCTGGCGCGCTGATGGTGGTGGTGACGACCGAGGCCGTCTCATGGGGCCTGATCAAGTCCCCCGGAGAGATGGGGGCGGACATCGTCGCCGCCGAGGGCCAGTCCATTGGCAACGGCCTGAACTTCGGCGGTCCTTATGTCGGCCTCTTCGCCTTCCGCGAGGCGCACCTGCGTCAAGCGCCGGGGCGGCTGTGCGGCGAGACGGTGGACGCCGAGGGGCGCCGCGGCTTCGTCCTGACCCTCTCGACGCGGGAGCAGCACATCCGCCGGGACAAGGCGACGTCGAACATCTGCACCAATTCCGGTCTCTGCGCGCTCGCCTTTTCGATCCACATGACCCTCTTGGGCGAGACGGGCCTGCGCAAGCTGGCCTCCCTCAACCACCAGAAGGCGCGGGGGCTGAAGGTCGCGCTGTCCGGCGTTAAGGGCGTGGAGGTGCTGACCCCCCGCGTCTTCAACGAGATGGCCGTCCGCGTTCCCGGCGACGCCGCGGCGCTGGTGGAGACCCTGGCGGGCAAGGGCGTGCTGGCGGGCGTCCCCGTCTCGCGCCTCGCCCCTGATCAGGGCTTTGACGACGTCATTCTGATGGCTGCGACCGAGACGACCACCGACGCCGATATCGCCGCGCTTGCGAGCGCCCTCGCCACGGAGCTTTCCTGATGGGCATGAACATGCAGGGCCGTCCGACGCGGCCGAACGAGACGTCCTCCACGCCGCCCGCGCCGCGATTTGGTCCGAAGGGGCTGTTGCAGGACGAGCCGTTGATCTTCGAACTCGACGGCTGGGACCGGACGGGGGTGGATCTCCCGGAGCCGGAAGGCGCGCCGTCCGATGACTTGTCGGGCCTTTTGCGCGACGCCCCCATCGGCCTGCCGGGGCTGTCGGAGCCGGAGACCGTTCGTCACTATGTGCGCCTGTCGCAGATGAACCACGCCATTGATCTGGCGCTCTACCCCCTCGGCTCGTGCACGATGAAGCACAATCCAAGGCTCAACGAGAAACTGGCCAGACTCCCGGGCTTTATCGATCTGCACCCGCTGCAGCCGATCTCCACGGCGCAAGGCGCGCTGGAGCTGATCGACCAGCTGGCGCGCTGGCTGAAGACGCTGACGGGTCTTCCCGCCGTCGCCATGACGCCGAAGGCCGGCGCGCATGGGGAGCTTTGCGGCATCCTCGCCATCCGCGCGGCGCACAGGGCGAAGGGGGATGCAGGCCGCACGACCGTGCTAGTCCCCACCTCCGCCCATGGCACCAACCCGGCGACCGCGGCCTTTGTCGGCTACAAGGTGCAGGAGATCGCCCAGACCGCCGACGGGCGGGTGGACCTTGCCGACCTGGAGGCCAAGCTCGGCCCCCACGTGGCGGCGATCATGGTGACCAACCCCAACACCTGCGGCCTGTTCGAGCGGGACATCCGCGAGATCGCCCGGCTGACCCACGCGGCCGGGGCGTTCTTCTACTGCGACGGGGCCAACTTCAACGCCATTGTCGGCCGGGTGCGCCCCGGCGACCTGGGCGTCGATGCCATGCACATCAAC
>CAIUZX010000102.1 GCA_903903715.1 uncultured Caulobacterales bacterium | reverse complement strand
GCTTTCCAAGGCCGGCCTGATTGCGACCCGCGCCGGCGCGTCCGGGGGCGCCTGGTTGATCGTGCCTGCTACGGACATCACACTGGATCAAGTCCTTCGCGCCGTGGGGGGCTGCACCCACCTTGGTTGCCCGCCTCCCGGCGCAAGGGGCTGTCCGATCGGCGAGAAGATCCCCAAACAGGTCTCCAAGGTCATCGCCGCCGCCGACGCAGCGGCAGCGGAAAGGCTCAGCCGGATCACGGTCGCCGATCTCCTGAAAGACGAGACGCTTTAGGCGGGGATGCGCTGAATTGAGCTGACCCTACAGCTCAAGCTCACTTCGAGCCGAGGCATATTGCGGAAGGCGCACGACATCGGGCCTTGCGCATCCAACCTCTTAAACTATCTGAATGAAACCGCTCCTGATACAGATGCGGTTATTTGGGAGACTACCATGACCAAAGTCGCAATTGTCTATCATTCAGGCTACGGCCATACCGCTGTCGTCGCCGAACATGTCGCTAAAGGCGTGAAGGAGGCTGGCGGAGAACCGCAACTCCTGCCCATCACCGGCGCAGACGCCAATTTCGATCCGATCCTTGACGCCGTCACGGCGGCGGACGCGGTGATCTTCGGCTCGCCGACCTATATGGGCGGCGTCTCCGCGCCCTTCAAAGCCTTCGCGGACGCCAGCTCCAAGCCGTGGTTCAGCCAGGCCTGGCGCAACAAGATCGCAGCCGGTTTCACCAACTCACTGAGCCTTTCCGGCGACAAGCTGTCGACGCTCTCCTACCTGTCCGTTCTGTCGGCTCAACATGGAATGATCTGGGTGTCCACGGGACTGAAGCCTGGCGCTTCGCTCGGCGACACCACTGTTGAAGGCGTCAACCGCGTCGGCTCTTCCCTGGGCCTGATGACCCAGTCCGACAATGCAGCGCCGGACGTGACCCCCGGCGCCGGAGATCTCGCCACAGCCCGTCTGTTCGGAGCTCGGATCGCCGAAGCGACAGCGCGCTGGGTCAAGGGCGCCTGAAGACCCCGCTCGACACGCCTTGACGAGGCGGCGCGGCGGGTCAATCTCCCGCTACGGGCTTTCGACAGCTGCCCGTTCACAGGAGAAGTCATGTCCCGCCGTCTCTGCCTCGTCACCGGCGCCTCAGCCGGCATCGGCGCGGCCTTCGCCCGCGTCTACGCTAGCCACGGCTATGACGTCTTCCTCACCGCCCGTCGGCAGGAACGGTTGGACACACTGGCCGCCGAGCTCCGTCTGCATTACGGCGTGGAGGCGTTCACAGTCGCCGCCGACCTGTCGAAGCCTGGCGCGGTGGACACTGTCCTCTCGGCCGTGATCGCCGAGGGACGAGACATCGACGTTCTGATCAACAACGCCGGTTACGGCTTGCCCGGGTCCTACGCCGCCACGGCCTGGAGCGAACAGCAGGCCTTTTTGCAAGTCATGACTGTGAGCGTCGCCGAGTTCGCTCACAAGGTTCTGCCCGGCATGATCGACCGGCGCTTCGGCCGGATCGTCAATGTCGCGTCACTCGCAGGCATGGTCCCCGGGTCCGCCGGGCACACCCTCTACGGAGCGACCAAGGCGCTCCTCGTGCGCTTCTCGCAAAGTTTGCACCAGGAAACCCTGGGCACTGGCGTCCATGTCACCGCTCTCTGTCCTGGCTTCACCTATTCCGAATTCCACGACGTGAACGGGGTCCGTGACGAGATGGCTGATCTGCCCGCCTGGCTGTGGCTGGGTGCGGACGAGGTCGCGGGGATCGGTTACGAGGCTGTGGAAGCCAATCGCGCGGTCGCCGTTTCTGGCGCCCCCAACAAGGCGATCGCAGCTTTTGCAAAGCTGATCCCCGACGACTGGGCCATGGCGTTGATTTCCGGCCAGACCCGGAAGTTCCGCAAACTCTAGTCGACGGCCAGACGATTGACCGGAGCGCTTCAGCGCTCTACCCCGAAAGCATGTTTCAAGGTCTGTCCATTTTCGCCCGCGAAGCTCGCTCCTGGCCCTTCGAGCAGGCGCGCGCGCTTTTGGATCACGTTCTCACGACGCGGCTCCCTGATCGGTCCGACAGGGCCGCCGCGGCGAAACTTCTGGAGGATGGCGGCGCCGCCGAGGCGGTTGTTCGCTTCCCGGCCCTGGTCGCGCGGCCCGTGGTGCTGGAGACGGGCTATGGTCCCTCCGGCTTGCCGCACATCGGCACCTTCGGCGAGGTGGTGCGCACCACCATGGTCCGCAACGCCTTCCGCGCCCTGACGGAAGACGCCCTGCCAACCGTCATGCTCTGCGTGAGCGATGACATGGACGGGATGCGCAAGGTCCCCGAAAACGTCCCGGATCCCGAACGGCTGACCCCTTTCCTCCAGAAACCTTTGACGGACGTGCCGGACCCCTTCGGGACGCATGAGGGTTTCGCCCAGCACAATAACGCGCGGCTCAGGGGCTTTCTGGACAGCTTCGGCTTCGAGTACCAGTTTCGATCCTCGACGGAGCTCTACCGGTCCGGCGTGTTTGATGAGACCCTGAAGGTCGCCTTGCGTCGATACCAGGCCATCATGGACGTGATGTTGCCAACGCTTGGGCCGGAGCGGCGGGCCACCTACAGTCCCTTCTTGCCGATCTCGCCGAGCACGGGCCGCGTGCTTTACGTCCCCATGCACGCCATCGACGAAGACCGCTGCGAGATCGCCTTTCTCGACGAGGACGGAACGGAAGTTCGGCTCCCGGTCACCGGCGGTCACGCGAAGATGCAATGGAAGCCCGATTTCGGCATGCGCTGGGCGGCCCTTGGCGTTGATTTCGAGATGTACGGCAAGGACCACCAGACCAACGGCCCGATCTATTCCAAGATCTGCCGGATCCTGGGCAAAGAGCCTCCGGTCCAGTTCTGCTATGAGCTTTTCCTCGACGACAAGGGCGAGAAGATCTCGAAGTCCAAGGGCAACGGCATCTCGGTTGAGCAGTGGCTCACCTATGCGCCGCAGGAAAGTCTGTCGCTCTACAACTTCCAAAAGCCGAGGGTCGCCAAGAAACTCTATTTCGACGTGATCCCGAGAGCCGTCGACGAATACCTCGCCTTTCTCGACGCCTACCAGACCGAGGACGCGGCCAAGCGTCTCGATAACCCCGCGTGGCACATTCACGCCGGATCGCCGCCGGACAAAGGCTCGCCTGTCAGCTTTGGTCTGATGCTGAACCTGGTCGCAGCCGCCAACGCCTCCGACACCTCCATCCTCTGGGGATTTCTTGCGCGCTATCGCCCGGGCGCGACGCCGCAAAGCGAGCCGCTGCTGGACAAGCTCGCGACTTATGCGCTCGCCTATTACGAGGACTTCGTCCGGCCGACCAAGTCGTTCCGGCCGCCCGATGATCGAGAGCGCGCCGCCATGGTGGAGCTCGCCGCCCGTCTTCGCGCCCTGCCGGCGGACACGATCGACGGGGAACTTGTGCAGAACGAGGTCTATGATGTCGGCAAGGCCGCCGGTTTTGAAAACCTGCGCCAATGGTTCCAGGCGCTGTACGAAGTGCTGCTGGGTCAGTCCCAGGGCCCAAGGTTCGGCAGTTTCGCGGCGATCTTCGGTCTTGATCGCACGGCCGATCTGATCGATCGGGCGCTGCGAGGAGACGATCTCTCATCCGGAGGCGCCTGACCCCAAGCACGGGTTGGACCGTCCCGAAAACTTCCGATAAGGCTTGTCGCGAACCGGATTGAGCCGGACGCCTTGGGAGGAGATATAGATGTTCTCGCACATCATGATCGGGACCAATGACCTCGATCGCGCGAAGAAGTTTTATGACGCACTGCTGGCGCCCCTCGGCGTCCCTGGGGCCCATGTCGACGGGCACCGGATCTTCTACATGACGCCGACGGGGGTGTTCTCAGTGTCCAAGCCGATCAACGGTGAGCCCGCCACGCCGATGAACGGCGGCACCATCGGTTTCGCCTGCAAGACGCCGGCGGAAGCCGACGCATGGCATGCGGCGGGCCTCGCTGCGGGCGGCACGGACTGCGAAGACCCGCCGGGCGTGCGCGAAGGCGCGAATGGTAAGCTCTACCTCGCCTATCTGCGCGACCCGGACGGCAACAAGCTCTGCGCCCTCCATCGGATGTAGGAAGGTTTGAGTGGTGGACGAGGATGCGATTCTCGCACTGAACGCCGCCCACGAGGTCGAAACGTCTCCGCTGGAGAGGTCGCAACTGCGGTCCATGTTGGCGGAGGCGTTTCATCTTGGCCTGAAAGGCCGAGGCGGATCGGAGGCGTTCCTGATCGCCTTCGACCAGAACGCCAACTACGACAGTCCCAATTTCCTGTGGTTCCAGCGACATTTCGAGACCTTCGTCTATGTCGACCGGGTTATTGTGGCCAGGGATCAGCAAGGACGCGGACTGGCGCGCGGTCTCTACGAGGATCTGTTCACCCGCGTGTTGGCGGCCGGACACCATCGCGTGGTTTGCGAGGTGAATGAGGTGCCCCCCAACCCCGGATCCGACTTTTTCCACAGAGCCCTTGGGTTTGAGGTCGCTGGTCGAGCCGAACTTGCGGATCGCGGCAAGGTCGTCCGGTATCTCATCAAGACATTCAAGGATTAAGCGACAAAGCAAACGCGGCCGGAGCGTTGGCCCCGGCCGCCGACGGCTAATGCTTGCCGTTCGCCTTCATGCTTTGATCGTTGGCGGCGACAGAAGCCTTATGGGCGCCTTCTGAGTGTTGCAGACCTTTCGCGGCATGTTCCGCCGCACCGGCTTGATCTTTCTTCCCGCTCATGTCCGCGGCCGTGCGGTGAGACTTGGCGGCGGCTTCATGGTGCTCGGCGGCGGTCGTATTGGCGGCTTGAGTCATGGGTATTCCAATCTTTGGTTTCGCGTCTTTGCGAAGTCGGAACGCTAGAACAATTCCCAAAGACCAACAGAGCCGGAAACTACCCAGTGGATGGTGATCCCTTTACGCCAGCGCCTCGCGTCGCTCCTCGATGGCGAGCCAGTCTTCCTCAGCTTTCAAAAGCCGCTGACGGATCTCGTCCAGTTCGCGGGTGAGCGCGTCGAACCGTTTCGGATCACGTGTGTAAAGCGCCTGGTCCGTCAATCTTTTCTCGAGATCCGCGATCTGCGCCGGCAGGCGCTCCATTTCACCGGCGGCCTCGTCCAATCGCCGCTGATCCTTAAAGCTGAGCTTGGGCGCAGGCCGTTTCGCGACTGGGGCCGCAGCAGACTCTGTGGGCGTTTTCGACGGGCTGGGCGGCGCCTTTCGGGAGAAGAAGTCGGGATATTCGCGGATGAAGTCGCTCCATCCGCCTGGCGACTCTGCGGCCTGCCCGCGACCGTTCAAGCCGAGCGTGGAGGTGGCCAGCCGATCCACGAAATCCCGGTCGTGGCTGACCAGGATCAGGGTTCCCTCGTACTCGGCCAGCATCTCCTCCAGGAGATCGAGCGTCTCCATGTCGAGGTCATTGGTCGGTTCGTCCAGCACCAGTAGATTCGCAGCCCGTGTGAGTGCGCGGGCCAACAGGAGCCGGTTCCGCTCACCCCCGGAAAGGCTGGCCACGGGCTGACGCAGCTGGCTCTCCTTGAAGAGAAACGACTTCGCGAAGCCCGCAACGTGGACGGGCCGGCCTCTGACCATCACCTGGTCCCCGCCGGTGGGCGCAAGCGCGTCCCACAAGGTGTCCGTTTCACTCAACGCGGCGCGCGCCTGGTCGAGATAGGTCGTCAAAAGACCCGTCCCCAGAGTGACGTCGCCTTGATCCGGCGCGAGTTCGCCCAACAGAATCTTGACCAGCGTCGTCTTTCCGGCGCCGTTAGGGCCCACGACGGCGAGCCGGTCGCCCCGCTGGATCCGGATGGACAAGTCCTCGACGATCACCTTTTCGCCGAAACGCTTGGAAACGCCCTTGGCCTCAGCGACCCGCTTGCCGGATAGTCCGCCCTGATCCATCACCAACTCCATCCCGCGGGTGCGATCTCGCAGGAGTTCGGCGCGTTGGACGCGCAGCGCCTCCAGCGACCTTGCTCGACCCTCATTGCGTGTCCGTCTGGCGGTGATGGAGCTGTAGAAGGTGTGCGTTTCACGCTCGATGGCCTTGGCGAGGCGCCGCGCCGCTTCGGCCTCCTCGGCCTCGACCCGCTCGGCGAACGCTTCGAAGGCGACAAAGCCCTGATCGAGCGTCCGCACCCGACGATGCGCAAGCCAGAAGCAGGTGTCGGTCACACGGTTGAGAAAGGCCCGGTCGTGACTGACCACCAGGAGGGCGGCGCTGCTCTCGAGAATGGAGGCTTCGAGCGTCTCAATGGCGAAAATGTCGAGATGGTTGGTGGGCTCGTCCAGCAGAAGAAGGTCTGGATGCTCGGCGAACGCGCGAGCGAGCGCGGCGCGGCGGATCTCCCCGCCCGACAGCCCGCGCGTGGACTTGTTCGGATCGAGTTCAAAGG
The DNA here is from genome assembly GCA_903903715.1 of uncultured Caulobacterales bacterium. Lineage (GTDB taxonomy): Bacteria > Pseudomonadota > Alphaproteobacteria > Caulobacterales > Caulobacteraceae > CAIMFV01. The sequence goes on along the minus strand of CAIUZX010000102.1, from coordinate 729 downwards.
TCGAGAGCCAGGCGCCCGCCTCCCAATCCACGGCGCCGCCGGCCACACAGTGATCCAGCAACGTGTCGCCTGCAATGACAGGTTCTTGCGGCACATAGACAACCCGCAAGCCAGGTTGGAGAAAACGGTCGCCGCTGTCGGCGATGATCTCCCCCGTCAGGATCCGCATCAGGGTGGATTTACCCGCGCCGTTGCGTCCCACCAGCGCCGCGCGGCCTCGAGGCTCGAGCGACACATCGACGCCTTCGAACAGCTGAACAGGACCATCGGCCAGCCGAATGTCACGCAAGGCCGCGACGGGTGGTCGTCCAGACGAACGCGTGAGAGGAGTGGCGGTAGTCCTTGAAGGCGGCTTGCTCAAAACGTCACTCAACTCCAACCGTCGGTAAGGCTCCCCTCTGTTAGGCCATCTTGGCGGGCGCTTGAAGGGCGGACCGGCGCACTTCGCACTTGCGCGTCGCGCATTCCGCCGCCAAGTCTGATGCCGTCGCGCTTCAGGAGCCTGTCATGACCCCTCGCCGCCCCACGATCCGTACGTCCCAGCTGATTTTCGCACCCCTGGCCGCCGCGGCCGCCTTCGCCTTGCTTACAGGGTGCGGCGGGCCTTCTGCGCCCAAGAGCGAAGGCGCCGAAATTCGCTTTGCAACCGACTGGAAGGCGGAAGCGGAGCACGGCGGCTTTTATCAGGCGCTGGCCACGGGCGAATACGAGAAGCGCGGCCTAAAGGTG
>CAIUZX010000101.1 GCA_903903715.1 uncultured Caulobacterales bacterium | reverse complement strand
TGGTCATCGAAAGAGGTCTCCCGCGCGTTGCGGATCGACGGCGCGCTGAACCCTCGATAAGACAAAAAATTCAAGTCGGCGCAACGGCCCTGCAGGGCCGATCAAGAATTGGGAGACTGAAGATGGCGATGGATGATTATGCAGGTCGGGTGGTGCTGGTGACCGGCGCCTCGACGGGTTTGGGCCGGGCCATCGCCGTGGGCGCCGCGACGCGGGGCGCCAAGGCCGTGATCGTCAACTACGCCTCCAGCGCCGCCGAGGCCGAGATTACGGCGGAAGAGGTGCGCAAGGCGGGGGCGGAAGCCGTCGTCGTGCAGGGCGATGTCGGCGAGGACGCAGATTGCCGCAAGATCGCCGCCGCCGCGAACGCCTTTGGCCGCATCGACGCCCTCTTCAACAATGCGGGCGTGACCAAGTTTGCGCCCAAGCACGATGATCTCGACGCGGTGAACGCGGACGATTTCCTGCGCCTCTACAAGATCAACGTCGTCGGCGCCTTCCAGATGGTCCGCGCCGCCCGCACGCTGCTGGAAGCGGGGGAGGGGACGAGCGCGGTGGTCAACACCTCCTCCATCGCAGGCGTGGTCGGCATCGGCTCGTCCGTTCCGTATGCGGCGTCCAAGGGCGCGCTGACCACCATGACGCTGTCCTTGGCCCGCGCTCTGGCGCCCAAGATCCGGGTGAACGCGGTGTGTCCGGGCTTTATCGACACCCCCTGGTTCGACGATCCGACCTCCCCCGCCTCGCGGGACCGGCTGCGGGAAGCGACCATCAAGGCGACGCCGCTGCGGGCGGCCTCCACCGCCGAGGACATCGCCGATGCGACTCTCTTCCTCGCCTCGCCCCACTCGCGGCATGTGACCGGGGAGACCCTGCTGGTGGATGCGGGCACGCACCTTGGCTTTGCGAGTCTCTCCATGAGGTGAGGCGATGCGGCGAGGCGTCACCGGCCTTGCCAAGTTGTTTCAAATGAAATTAGTTTGATCTCTGGTCGGTTCAGCGCCGGGAGGTCGCGACGACGCATGAGCAACGCCACCCACGTGTTCGAGGCGCCGCCGGAAGGGTGCGCCGCGGACTGGACGCAGGATCAGCGGTTCAACGACTACTCAGGTGAGGACCACGCCACCTGGGTGACGCTGTATGAGCGGCAGATGCAGGTGCTCAAAGGCCGCGCGCACCCCGCCTTCTTCAAGGGGCTCGACGCGCTGGATCTGCACGGGCGCGGCGTGCCGGACTTCGAGGCCATGAGCGACCGGCTGGAGGCGCTGACCGGTTGGCGGGTGGTAGCGGTGCCGGGCCTTGTCCCCGACGCCGTATTCTTCGAGCACCTCGCTAACCGGCGCTTCTGCGCAGGACGCTTTATCCGAAAGGCCGACCAGCTCGACTATCTGCAGGAGCCGGACGTGTTCCACGACGTCTTCGGCCACGTGCCGCTGCTCTGCGATCCGGTCTTCGCCGACTACATGGTCGAGTATGGCAAGGGGGGCCTGCGCGCCGCAGGGCAGGGGCAGCTCGCCAACCTCGCGCGGCTCTACTGGTACACGGTGGAGTTCGGCCTGATCGAGACGGCGGAGGGCCTGCGCATCCTGGGCGCCGGGATCGTGTCGTCGGCGAGCGAGAGCCGGTTCTGCCTGGAAAGCGCCTCGCCGCACCGGGTCGCGTTCGACCTCGAGCGGGTGATGCGCACCCTCTACCGGATCGACGATTTCCAGCAGATCTACTTCGTCATCCCCTCGCTGCAGGCCCTGCTGGACGCGACGCTGGCGGACTTCTCGGCGCTGTATGAGCGGCTGGCGCGCCTGCCGGACATCCCCATCACCGCCTTGCAGCCGACCGATCGGGTCATCACCTGCGGCGATCAGGCCCACGCCGCCGCCCGCGACGCTTGAGGCTCGCAAAGCCGCGAGCCTTTCGTCTATAGACGTCTTTTGGACGGAGGCAGGCGATGCGGGCGGTGATTGTCGGGCCAGGCGCCATCGGGGTGTGGATGGGCGAGCGGCTCGCTGCGGCGGGCTGGCAGGTCTCGGCTCTGGCCCGCGGCGCGACCCTCCAGGCGCTGAACACCCACGGCCTGCGCGTGATCGAAAAGGGCGAGACCCGTACCGCCCCCGTCATTGCCTCTGATGATCCACATGCGCTGGGCCCGCAGGACTATGTGATCGTCTCCCTGAAGGCCCAGGCCCTGCCGGAGCTTGCGCCCAAGCTCGCCCCCCTGATCGGCGATGCGGGGGTGATCGTCAGCGCGATGAACGGCGTGCCCTGGTGGTTCTTCCACGACTTCAAGGGACCGCTGGAGGGACAGAGCCTCGATATGGTCGATCCCGGCGGCGCGATTGCGAAGCTGTTGCCGCCGGAGCGGACCATCGGCTGCGTCCTGCACAACTCCAACTCGACGCCAGAGCCTGGGGTCGCGGCGGTGGCGGGCATCGACCGGCTGATCTTCGGCGGCGCGACGGCGGGGCTGGAGATCGCGACGGAGGCGCTCGCGGCCGCCTATCGCGCGGCGGACGTGCGGGTCGACACGCCGGACGACATCCGCACGCCGGTGTGGGTCAAGCTCTGGGGCAATATGTACGCCAACCCCGTCTCGGCCCTGACCGGTGCGGGCACGGCGGACATGCTGGCGGACGACGAGGTGCG
>CAIUZX010000100.1 GCA_903903715.1 uncultured Caulobacterales bacterium | reverse complement strand
GCCGTCGCCGACGTGCCCGAAGGCGCAGATCCGCACGCCCGGGAAGGCGTGCAGCAGCGCCGCATCCGCCGTCGCAATGAACTCCGGAACCTTGGCGACCGGCACAGCGATGTCGTGCTTCCAGGCCGAGCCCTCCGCCTTCTGCGCCGCGGATTGGCTCTCACGAAGCCGCCAAAGGTCATGGCGCTGCGTTTCCGACTGCGCAACCACCGCGTCGGCGATCAGACCCTCGCTCAGCGCGCGCTCGAGACAGCGGGCGAGGGCCGCCTCCGCCTCACCCTCGACCGCGCCGGCGAGTTCGATCAGCACGCACCAGGGGGATTGGCCGTTCAGGGGATCACGGGCGTTCGGGATGTGCCGGACGGCGAGCGAGACGCCCAGGGCGCACATCAGCTCGAACGCCTCCACCGCGCCTCCGCTTTCGGCCTTGCAGAGGATGAGCAGCGCGAGCGCCTGCTGGGGCGACGCCACCGCCACCAGCGCCGTCGCGCGGGACTTCAGAACCGGGAAGAGTTTCAGCGCCGCCGCCGTCACCACGCCCAGCGTGCCTTCCGCGCCGATCAGCAACTGTTTCAGATCATAGCCGGTGTTGTCCTTGCGCAGGCGCTTCAGCCCCGAAAAGACCGAGCCATCGGGCAGGACCGCTTCGACGCCCAGCACGAGGTCGCGCATCACCCCGTAGCGCAGTACCGCCACGCCCCCGGCATTGGTGGAGATGAGGCCGCCGATCGTCGCCGTGCCTTCGGAGGCGAGGCTGAGCGGAAAGGTGCGGTGCGCCGCTGCGGCGGCGTCGTGGGCGGACGTGAGGGTCGCCCCCGCCTCGATCACCAGCGTATCGTCGGCGGGAGACACCTCGCGGATGCGGTTCAGGCGGGTGAGGGACAGCAGCACCTCGCCCTGCGGGATCTGTCCGCCGACGAGGCCGGTGTTGCCCCCCTGCGGCGTGATCGACACCCTGTGCGCCGCGCACCAGCCGACGATCTTGGCCACCTCGTCCACGGACCTTGGCTTCAGGAGCAGGGGCGTCGCGCCCCGCCACCGGCCACGCCATTCGGTCAGATGCGGCGCAAGCTCGCGTTCGTCTTCGCTCCAACCCTTGTCGCCGAGCAGGGCCTTCAGGCCGGAAAGGTCGTGGGTCGAGGTCATGACGACGAAGCCTCATTCTACGAGGGTGAGGTGGGGTCGTACCGCCGCGGATCAAGACGCCGCTTCAGTCGACGCTCCAGCGGGTCCGGTGCGCCGGCGAGCGCAGACGCAAGGCTCTCGGCCAGCAGCGGCGCAAGGGTGAAGCCGCGCCCGCCGAGACCCGTCAGCACGAACAGCCCGGCGCTGAGCTCGCCGCACATGGGCCAGTGGTCCGGTGTCGAGACCCGCACCGCGGCCCGGTGCGTCAGCGCGCCGGTCAGGGTTGTGGCGAAGCCCGGTCGCGCTTCGGCCAGGGAATTGAGGTTGAGAGCGTCATCTTCCGAACGCGCCCGCACATCGTCATCCCCCCGCTGATGGGTCGCGCCGAACAGCACACCATTACGGGTCGGGATTAGGTAGCCGCCCCAGGCGACGGCCTCGCCCTTCATCCGCTTGCGGGACAGGGTCACCTGCCCTCGCACCGGTCGCAGAGCCTCGGTCCGCCACAGCCGTCGGGAGTCATGCCCACCCGCCAGCACCACATGCGCGAATGCGCCCAGCGCCGACCCGTCCGGCGACTGCAGCGTCCAAATTCCGCCCGCATACTCCAGCTTTTCGACTGTCGCGCGGCGCACCTCGACGCCTGCGAGACAGGCCTGCAACGCCGCCACCGGCTCGATCACCAGTGCGTCGCGATAGCGCAGGGCGCCAACGGTCGCGGGTTCTCCCAGTCGGGCAATAGTCTGTTCGGGAGACAGGCGTTCAAAACCGCCGAGGCCATAGATGTCCGACACCGCGAGGCGGTCGAACCGCTCCTGATCCTTCGGCTTGGCTTCGAGCTGCAGGGCGCCGCGGGAGATCAGCGCCTGGGGCGTCTCATTCCGATAGATCTGCACAGCTCTGGCGAAGGCCTGCCCATGCAGGCGCGCCACATCGCCGAGCCCGGCGTCGAGCCTTGGCGTCACCAGCGCCGCCGGATTGCCGGACGCCCCGGCGCCAGGCTTGTCCGTCTCGAACACCACCACCTTCAGACCCTGGCGCATCAACGCGCGGGCGAGGCTGGCGCCCGCGATCCCTGCGCCGATCACCGCGATCGAGGAGGGGTGAAGATCCGACGGCGCGCCGGGAAAGATCGCCTCCAGCCGCTCGCGCTTGCGCCCGAAGCCCGGGCGTTTCTCCACTTCAAAGCCTGCGGACACGAGACCGCGCCGCACATCCCCTGCGACTGTGAAGGTCGCAACCCTTCCCCCCGGAGCGGTGAGACGCCCAATCTCCGCCAGCACCTCCTCCGACCACATGTCTGGGTTCTTGGCGGGGGCGAAGCCGTCGAGGAACCAGGCGTCCATCTTTGCATCAAGCTGGGCCAAGGCATCGCCGACGTCGCCGACATGGATCTGCAGGGTCGCGCCGATCTCGGGGAAGTCGATGGTGTGTCGCCCAACCCTATCACCCGGCCAGCCGGTGAGCAGGTCGGCCGACAGTTCGGCGAGGTCCGGAAAGGCGGCCAGCGCCCGGGCCGCATCGTCCGCCGTCATCGGAAAGGCTTCGATCGAGACGATCGACAGCTTTGCCCCTGCGTCCGGCCTGTGACGCCTCCAAAGATCCAGAAGGGCGAGGATATTCAGGCCCGAGCCGAAACCGAGCTCTCCCACGGCGAACCGGCTGCGCCCGGCAAATCGTTCAGGAAGTCCGCAGCCCTCCAGAAAGACGGCGCGCGACTCCGCCAGCCCGTCCTCCGCCTGGAAATAGACGTCGTCGAACCTGGTCGAGCGGGGCGTATTCCCGATCCATTCGAGATCAGGCATGGCGGCAGCTTCCTCGCATTGGGCGTGCGGTGATAGCGCGACGCGGAACCCGCGGAAATGCGCGACGACAGGACAGGGGCGAGATTGTTGGGTATGGAGGGCGATGCGCCTGAAAGACTTGCCCAACCTGATCACGCTTGGCCGGATTTTCCTGTCGCTGGC
>CAIUZX010000099.1 GCA_903903715.1 uncultured Caulobacterales bacterium | reverse complement strand
GGGGGCAGGCCGACCAGTACGCATGTCCCGCGCTTGCGGGTCATGCCGACGCCTTGCTTAAAGGCTGGGAGGGAGGGCGCGGTGATCAGCACCCCGTGGGCGCCGCCCTTCGTTTCCTTTTTCAGGACTTCGACGGGATCCTGCGTTTTGGCGTTGATGACGAGATCTGCGCCAAGCCGTTTGGCGTGCTCAAGTTTGCCGTCATCGATATCGACGCCGCACACGAGTAGACCCATGGCCTTGGCGTACTGGATCGCAAGGTGCCCAAGGCCCCCGCAGCCCGATATGGCGATCCATTCCCCGGGTTCGGCCTCGGTTTCCTTGATGCCCTTGTAGGTCGTGACGCCCGCGCAGATAAGGGGCGCCGCTTCCTTGGGCCCAAGGCCTTTGGGGATGAGGGCGACGTAGTTGGGGTCCGCCAAGAGGTATTCGGCGAAGCCGCCGTTCCTCGTGTAGCCGCCGAATTCGGCCTTGTCGCAGACGGTCTCCCAAGCCGAGAGGCAGTACTCACAATGGCCGCACGCCGAGTAGAGCCAGGGCACGCCGACCCGATCCCCTTCCTTGACGAGCGTCACGCCTGCGCCGAGGGCGACAACGATCCCGATCGCCTCATGCCCCGGGATGAAGGGCGGCTTCGGCTTCAGCGGCCAGTCGCCATTGGCGGCGTGCAGATCGGTGTGGCAGACGCCGCAGGCCTCGGTCTTGACGAGGATCTGGCCCGGCCCGGGGGTGGGGATATCCCATTCCTGAAATTCCAAAGGCTTTTTGAAGGCTGTGACGACAGCCGCATGCATCTTCTCGGTCATGGTGTTCCCCCTTCGGGGTTTGGTGGTCCGGTCTAGATCGGAGCGCGCATACTGGCGGTGCGGACGAGCTTCTTGTTGACGAACTGCTGGATGCCCATGTCGCCCAGCTCGCGGCCGTAGCCGGAGTGCTTGACCCCGCCGAAGGGCAGCTCGGCGTCTGACCAGTCGATGGTGTTGATGAACATCATCCCGGTCTCGACCAGAGAGGCGACGCGCTGGCCGCGCGCGACGTCCTTCGTCCAAACCGAGCCGCCAAGACCAAAGTCGGAGTCATTGGCCAGGGCGATCGCCGCCGCTTCGTCCTTGACGCGGAAAATCAGGGCGACGGGGCCGAAGAATTCGTCCCGGAAGGCTGGGTTGTCCGGCGCAATGTCCGTGAGGATCGTGGGCTGCATGTAGCAGCCCGGCCGATCGATGCGCTTGCCGCCCATCGTTAGCTTGGCGCCCTTGGCGACGGCGTCTTCGACCTGTTGCAGCAGTTGTTTGAGCGCGGCTTCGCTGGAGAGAGGGCCGAGCGTCGTCGCCTCGTCCATCGGATCCCCAGCCTGGAGCGCTGACAGGGCGCGCTCAAACCGTTCGATGAAGGCGTCGGCGATGCTGTCGACGAGGATGAAGCGCTTGGCCGCGCAGCAGGTTTGGCCAGCGTTGTACATCCGCCCCCAGACCGCCCAGGGGAGGGTATGGGCGAGGTCGGCGTCTGCCAGCACGATGAAGGCGTCGCTGCCGCCCAGCTCCATGGAGGACATCTTCAGGTTCTTTCCAGCGCGGGCGGCGACGCTCGCGCCCGCGGCCACGCTGCCCGTCAGGCAGACGCCCTTGATCCTTGGATCGTCGACGACCTGGTCGGACTGTTCGTGGGTGATGAAGAGATTGGTGTAGAGGCCGACAGGCGCGCCAGCGTCCAGCAACAGCTTTTCAAAGGCGAGGGCGCATTGCGGTACGATCCCGGCGTGCTTCACGACCAGCGTGTTGCCGGCCATCAGGTGTGGCCCGGCGATGCGGGCGAGCTGATAGCAGGGGAAGTTCCACGGCTCCACGCCGAAGATGACGCCGAGCGGGCTCGACTCCATATGGG
>CAIUZX010000098.1 GCA_903903715.1 uncultured Caulobacterales bacterium | reverse complement strand
CGGCGTGTCGGACAATCTCAGCCTCGCGGTCCTCGGCAAGGTCACCCGCGGCGAGGGCCAGGGGTCGCGCCTTCGGGGCGTGGGGATCGAGGCGGTCTATTACCTTGGACAGATCCCCGGCCTCGGCGTCGATGTCGGCGTCTATGGCGAAGTCATGAAGGGCCTGAGCGACGGCGAGACGGCGCTGGAGGGCAAGCTTTTGTTCGCCAAGCAGGCGGGGCCCGTGCAGGCGGTGCTGAACCTCATCGCCGAGCGCCCGCTGCACGTCCCCGGCGAGGGCTACGCCGAATACGGCTATGCGGGCTCGGTCACCGTCCGCGCCGCCAAGGGCCTTCGTGTCGGCGTGCAGGCCTTCGGCGATCTTGGCGACGACCATGGTTTTCTGAAAGGCCGACAGGGCGCCTATATCGGCCCCGAGCTGCGCTGGGAGGCCCGCGCGAAAGGCTCCCCCGTCGAACTGGAGGTCGGCGTGAGCTGGCTGAAATCCGTCGGCGCCAACACGCGGGAAGCGGATAGCCAGTTCCGCGTGACGCTGGAACTCGAGCGGCGCTTCTGAGCTTAGGCTGATTTCGGCTTGAACGGCGCCGGGATGCGTCCGCCGCCCTGCCGTTCGAACATCCAGCCCGGATACTCGCTGGGCAGGGCGCTGACCGCGTCGAGCCGCTCCATCTCCTCAAGGGTCAAGGTCAGGTCCACGGCGGCGAGATTGTCGTCGAGCTGCTCGACGGTCTTGGCCCCGATGATCACGCTCATCACGTGCGGCTTGGCCAGCAGCCAGGCCAGCGCCACCCGGGCGACGGACACGCCATGCGCCTCGCCGACCTCGCGCATGACGGCCACGCATTCCCAGGCCCGGTCCCGGTTCACGGGGGGGAAGTCAAAGGTCGCCCGGCGCGACGACGTGTCATTGTTCGAGCCCGGTCCGAACTTGCCGGACAACAGGCCGCCCGCCAGCGGCGACCAAACCATCAGCCCAAGCTGCTCCGACGTCAGCAGGGGGACGAGCTCCCGCTCCAGATCCCGCCCGGCGATGGTGTAATAGGCCTGCAGGGTCTCGAACCGCGCATAGCCCTTGGCTTCGCTAGCGCCCAGGGCCTTGGCGATCTTCCACGCCGCCCAGTTGGACACGCCGATATAGCGCACCAGTCCCTGGCTCACGAGGTCGTCGAGGGCGCGAAGGGTCTCGTCGATGGGCGTGACGGTGTCGTTGCCGTGGATCTGGTAGAGGTCGATATGGTCGGTCTGCAGGCGATCAAGGCTCGCCTTCACCTGGTCCATGATGTGCCCGCGAGAGGCGCCGCGATCATTGGGTCCAGGACCCATCTGGCCGAACACCTTGGTGGCGATCACCACGTCCTTGCGCGCCACGCCGAGGTTTTTCAGCGACTGGCCGAGCCGCTCCTCCGAGGCGCCGAAGGAATAGACGTCGGCGGTGTCGAAGAAGTTGACCCCGGCGGCGATGGCCTTTTCCATGATCGCGTCGACATCGGCCTGCGGCAGCGAGCCGATGGCCTTCCACATGCCCGCATCCGCGTTCCCGCCGAAGGTCATGGTTCCAAGGCAGATCTCGGACACGTAAAGACCAGTCCGGCCGAGTTGCTTGTATTTCATGGGAGGCTCCAGGGTCGGATCGAGGGTGAGCGCAAGGCGCTTCCGGCGCAGGGCGATGTCTGAGCATATAAACCGAAGGGTCCCGCCGACAAGGCTGGCGCCCCCTCACGACACAAACGGCGGCGAGAAACTTCAGATGAGCAGGATACTGGTCACCGGCGGGTCCGGCTTTGTCGGCAGCCACTGTCTGCTGCAGCTTCTGGCGGCGGGACATGAGGTCCGCACCACCGTCCGCAACCTTGCGCGCCGCGACGATGTGCTGGCCATGCTGAAGCAGGGCGGCGCGGCCGACCCTGGAGCGATGCTCACCTTCTTCGCCGCGGATCTGGAGAAGGACGCGGGCTGGGCCGAGGCGGTCGAGGGTTGCGATTACGTCCTCCACGTCGCCTCCCCCTTCCCGGCGACTGTGCCGAAGGACGAGAACGAACTGATCGTCCCCGCGCGTGAAGGGGCGCTTCGGGTCCTGCGCGCCGCGCGGGACGCCGGCGTGAAACGGGTGGTGCTGACCTCGTCCTACGCCGCCGTCGGATATGGCATTCCGGCCCGCGCCACGCCCTACACGGAGGAGGACTGGACCAACCCCGACCATCCGTCCGTCCCGCCCTATGTGAAATCCAAGACCCTGGCCGAACGCGCCGCCTGGGACTTCATCGCGAAGGAAGGCGGCGGTCTGGAGCTGTCGGTCATCAATCCGGTCGCCATCTACGGACAGGTATTGGCGCCGGACTATTCCACCTCGGTCGTTCTCGTTCAGCGGCTGATGGACGGCGCCCTGCCCGGAAGCCCCCAGGTCTGGTTCGGCATCGTGGACGTGCGCGACGTGGCAGACCTGCACATCCGCGCCCTGTTCCACCCCGCCGCCAAGGGAGAGCGCTTCATCGCCACGGCGGGCGACTTCATCTCGATCCCGGAGATCGCCAGGATCCTGCGGGCCGAGCTAGGCCCCGCCGCCGCCAAGGTCCCGACGCGGGTCCTGCCGAACCTGATGGTGCGCCTCGTCGCCCTGTTCGATCCGGCGGCGCGGACGTTGCTGGCGGAGCTCGGCAAGAAGAAGAACGGCAGCAACGCCAAGGCGCGCAAGCTGCTGGGCTGGACGCCGAGGTCCAACGAGGAAAGCCTTGTCGCCACGGCCAAGAGCCTGATCGACCTGAAGCTGCTGAAGCCTTAAGCGCCGCCGAATTATCCCGCCGTCGCGCTCCACATCTGAAGGTCCGGCTCAGCCCCGATGAGGGCGAGACCTGTGGCGATGGATTCGAGTTCCGCCCCCGTCGCGATCTTGCCCGCGCCGAACCGCGCTTCAAAGATCGCGCGCACGGCGGGCACGAAGGACGAGCCGCCGGTCAGGAACACCCGGTCGATCCCGGCGGGCGTGAGTTTGGCGTCGTCGAGGACCTCGTCCACCGCGCCTTCGATGGCGGCAAGTTCCTGCGAGATCCAGCCGGAGAAGGCCTCCCGCTCCACCACCTCTTCAATGGAAACGCCCCCCGCCTTGAAGGAGAACAGGGCCCGCGGCTCGGACGACAGGGCCTCCTTCAGCCGCGACACGGACTGATAGAGGCGATAGCCGTAATTGCCGTCGAGGACCTCGATCAGCTTTTCCAGCTTTTCCGGCTCCAACGCCTTGCGCACCAGCCCCCGGATATCGCGCATGTCCTTCGAGGCCTGCATCAGGGCGAGCTGGTCCCAGCGGGCGAAGTTCGCATAGTAGCGGCTGGGGACCGACAGGATGTTGTCGAAGTCGCGATAGCTCGAGCCCTTGCCCAGCACCGGCGAGACGAGATTGTCGATGATGCGGTAGTCGAACGCGTCCCCCGCCACGCCGACCCCCGACTGGCCCAAGGCCAGCGACCGCAGCGTCCCGCCCATTTTCTCGAAGCGGATGATCGAGAAGTCGCTGGTGCCGCCGCCGAAGTCAGCGACCAGGACCGTCGCGTCTTCCTCCAGGCGCCTGGCGTAATAGAAGGCCGCCGCCACCGGCTCGTGCACATAGACGATG
>CAIUZX010000097.1 GCA_903903715.1 uncultured Caulobacterales bacterium | reverse complement strand
CTTATCGATCAGCCACAGGCGCGCCGGTGGCAGGGGCCGGTTCAAGGGCCCGAAAACGTGGAGCTCCAGGAAACGCGCCGTGAGCGTCATCCCTGCCCCGATATCGCCGGACGCCAGCCCCACCTGCGCGCCCAGCATGAACGGCGGCAGGGCGAGTAGACGATCATGATATGGCGCGCCCGCCACTCGGCTCACCGCCCGGCCGGTCTTGGGGCTGACATAGACGAGATCGTCTGTAGAGCCGGTCGCCCCGCACTTGCTCAGGTCCATGCCGAAACCCAATGCGTCGAGCAGCCCGGCCTCGAACCTGACATAGACGGCGGGCCAAAGATCGGTGGATGCCAACGCGCCGACCAGCGCCTCGAACGCCGCATAGACGCCGGGATGAGGCGTGCGCTCCGGCAGAGATCCGGCTGTCACGCTCGCGGCCGAAGACAGCCCCGCAAGTGCAAGGGGGTCATCGAACAGGGCGGAAGGTCCCTCCCCCATCGACTCGAGTGTGGCTGCGCCCAGTTGGTCATCGGTCCGCGCGCGATATCTCGCCGCAACCGCCGAACCAGGTTGTAGAATGGCGCGTTTGCGTCGTGAAGCGCCGCCGGCGACATGCGCCGCGAACTTTCCATGGTCTGCGGTCAAAAGTTCCACGATCGCGCCCGACTCGCCGTACGGGCGCGCGCTCAGGACGAAAGCCTCGTCCTCCCATTCCATCATTGGCGAAGGTCAGGCGTCATAGTCGAGGCCCATGTCGGCATAGAAATCGCGACTGTCCTGCCAGTTCTCCCGCACTTTAACATGTAGGAACAGGTGCACGGTCCGGCCGAGGATTTCCTTCAGCTCTTCCCGCGCGTGACTGCCGATCCATTTCAGCGTTTCCCCGCCCTTGCCCAGCATGATGGCCCGTTGGCCATCACGCTCGACGAAGATGGTCTGCTCGATCCGAACTGCGCCTGCCTTCGCCTCAGTGTAGCTGGTCGTTTCCACGGCCGCTGAGTAGGGAAGTTCTTCGTGCACGCGCAGATAGACCTTCTCGCGGGTGATTTCCGCCGCCAGCAGCCGAACAGGTAGATCAGCGGTCTGGTCCTCGGGATAGAGCCATGGCCCCTCAGGCATGAGGACCGCCAGACGCTTCTTGAGATCCTCGACGCCGTAACCCTTTTCCGCGGAGATCATGAAGACTTCGTCGTACACGCCTTCATCAAACAGGCGCTTCGAAAGTCCAAGGAGTCGCTCCTTCGGCGCGCCGTCGATCTTGTTTAGGACCAGGATGGCTTTGCGACCAGACGCCTTCAAGCCGGCTATGATCGTCGCGGCGTCGTCAACAGCAAAACGGTCCGCCGAAGAGCCCTTCCCGTCCTCCGCCGCGATCTCGGCGATGACGTCGACGACATGCATCACGGCGTCCGCCTCCTCCGCCCCCGTCCAGGCGGAACGGACCATGGCCCGATCGAGACGCCGGCGGGGCGTGAACACGCCGGGGGTATCGACCAGAATGACCTGACTATCCCCCTCCATGGCGACACCCCGAACGGGGAAACGGGTCGTCTGAACCTTCCGGGTGACGATGGTCACCTTGGAGCCCACCAAGCGGTTCACCAATGTCGACTTTCCGGCGTTCGGCGCGCCGATGACGGCGGCGAAGCCAGCTCGGGTCGTAAGGTCATTCATCGTACGCCCTCGCGTTTCAGCCATGCGGCGGCGGCGGACTTTTCCGCCTCCTGCCTCGATCGTCCGACGGCGGTCTGGGGCTCAAAGCTGTCCAGAGTGACCGTTACGGTGAAGGTCGGGGCGTGATCCGGTCCCGAACGCCCTGTCACCTCGTAGCGGGGCGCCGACAGCTTGCGCGCCGCCGCCCATTCCTGAAGATCGGACTTCGGATTGCCGAAACCGCCTTCAGCCACTTCACGAAAGGCGTCCGCCCAGAGCGCCAGAAACACCTCGCGCAGACGATCAAGGCCCGAGTCCTGATAGATCGCCGCAAATATCGCCTCCACGGCGTCCGCCAGCACGGTGTCCTGATCCCGAGCGCCCCGACGGGTCTCTCCGCCGGGAAGGCGCAACGCAGGTCCGACTTTGATCGCCCGTCCCACGGCCGCACACGTGTCCCGGCTGACCAAGACATGCAGCCGCTTGGAAAGATCACCTTCTGAGTCGGTTGGCTGCACTTTCATCAAGTGCTCGGCCACCAGCAGATTCAGCAAGCGGTCGCCGAGGAATTCCAGCCGCTCGTTGTTGGCGATACGCTTGGATCCCTGCGACAAGGACGCGTGCGTCAGCGCTTCATCCAGACGCGCCGGCTCTGTGAACCTGTATCCCAGATGATCCTGCAGGACTTCGATCGCGACCTGGCGTTCGTTCATTTCAGCGGATGTAGGAACCGGTCCCAGCGCGCGTTCAAGACCCATGTCCAAGGCTTGAACAGGCTCGCGCCTTGACGCCAAGACAAAAGGATAATGTCAGCCTTGCCTTCGAGGTTTTCAGCGGGAACGAAGCCAACGCCTCCCTCCATGGCCGCAACCCCGAGGGCTTCGTCCAACGCAGGATCCCACGGGCAGCCATTGTATTCCGCCGTCTCGGGTGTGCTCAGCGGATTGAAACGACTGTCTGAACTGTTGTCACGATTGTCGCCCATCATGAAGTAGCACTTGGGCGGAACCACATAGACGCCTGTGTTATCTGCCGGACCCGTCGATCCAGAACAACTGTTGATCCGGTGAGTCACGCCGTTGGGCAGGGTCTCGGCATATCGCGAAACGCCCGGAACAACACCGGCGCCAGGACAGGTCGCATCGCCCACGCCAAGGGACACCTGCTTCACGGGCGCGTCGTTGATGTACAGAAGCCCGGCCTTCACCTGGATCCGGTCACCCGGCAGGCCGATCAGGCGTTTCACATAATCCTTGCTGTTGTCCCGCGGCAGCTTGAACACAATCACGTCGCCGCGGTTCGGCTCCCGCGACAGGATCCGCCCACGGAAAAGCGGCGGGCTGAACGGGATCGAATGCTTGGACCAGCCATATGCGAACTTCGACACGATGATGTAGTCGCCCTCGTAAAGAGTCGGCTCCATCGAGGCGGAAGGAATGGTGAAGGGTTGAAAGAGAATGAGCCGGACGACCATCGCGAGCGCCAGCGCCACAAAGACAGTGCTGCCCAGTTCCGTCGCCTGAGCCTTGAGCGAGGGCGTGGGCGCGCCGTCGTCGGACGTGTCGGCAGAATTCGAGGATTGGGTCATGAAACGACTGGTGTTCCCGGGCGGATGAGGGCGAGCGCCGCCCCTTGACGCCCCATTGCTACCGGCTCAGGGCGGCTTTCGCAAGTTACGGCGCGGTAAGGCGCCTACGAGGTCTGACCACTGCGCTTCTCGGATCACGCATGATCCGGCACGGCCTCGATGATCACGAATGCCTGAGCATAAGGGATCTCGTCGGTCATGCTGAGATGAATGACCGCCGTGTGCCCCGGCG
>CAIUZX010000096.1 GCA_903903715.1 uncultured Caulobacterales bacterium | reverse complement strand
CGCAATGGCCCGCGTGGTCGGTCGGTTCTGTTGGCCCTGGCGACAGCGGCCCTGGCCGCCGCCTATGTCACAGTGGACGGACTGGGCGCGAGGTTGTCCGGCTCGCCGCTAGGCTATTCGGCCTGGATATTCCTGATCTACGGATTGATCCTTCCGCTCATCTTCATGGGCGTCCGTAGGCAGGCCCCGGCATGCCTTGGGACCGCTGCGGGCCTTCAGGCCCTGCTGGGCGGTCTCGTTTCATTTATCGGCTATCTCGCCATGGTGTCCGCGCTCGCTGTGGGCGCCCTCGGCGCCGTCGCGGCGCTCCGAGAGACGAGCATTGTTTTTTCCGCGATCCTGGCGCGGATGGTGCTGGGAGAGCGTCTCTCAGCGGCGCGCGTGGTCGGATGCGTGACGGTCGCGCTTGGGGCTGTGGCGATCGGCGCAGGCGATGGTTAGCCCCCCTCACGCCACCTTCGCCAGCACAGCGCCAATCCTATCCACGATCTCGTCGATCTGCGCTTCGCTGACGATCAGGGGTGGGGAGAGGGCGATGATGTCGCCGGTGGCGCGGCAGAGGAGGCCGCTATCGAAGCAGGTGCGGAACACCTCCATCGCCCGGTCGGTGGGGGCGCCGGGGCGGGGCTCGAGCTCGATGGCGGCGGCGAGGCCGCAGTTGCGGATGTCGATGACGTGCCTCGAACCTTTAAGGCTATGCACCGCCGCTTCAAAGTGCGGCTCCAGCGCCCGGGCGCGCGCGAACAGGTCCTCTTCCGCATAGGTGTCGAGGGTCCCCAGCGCGGCGGCGCAGGCCAGGGGGTGGCCCGAATAGGTATAGCCGTGGAAGAGCTCGATCGGCGCGTCCGCCCCCTGCAGCACCGTGTCGTAGATGTTGCGGCTGACGCCCACCGCGCCCATGGGGACGGCGGCGTTGGTCACGCCCTTGGCCATGCAGATCATGTCCGGCTGGACGCCGAACCGCTCCGCCGCAAAGGCCGCGCCGACCCGGCCAAAGCCCGTGATCACCTCGTCGAAGATGAGGAGGATGTCGTGTTTCGTACAGATGGCGCGCAGGCGCTCCAGATACCCTTTCGGCGGGGGGAGGACGCCGGCCGACCCGGCCATCGGCTCGACGATCACCGCGGCGATGGTGGAGGCGTCGTGCAGGGCCACGATCCGCTCCAGCGCGTCGGCCAGCTCCGCCCCATGTTCCGGCAGGCCCTTGGAGAAGGCGTTGCGCGCGAGGTCGTGGGTGTGGGGTAGGTGGTCCACTTGCAACAGGTTGTTGAAGTACATCCGGTTCTTGGGCAGGCCCCCCACGGAGATGCCGCCAAAATTGACGCCGTGATAGCCCCGCTCCCGCCCGATCAGCCGGGTCTTGTGCCCCTTGCCCCGCGCGCGCTGGTAGGCGAGTGCGATCTTAAGCGCCGTATCCACGGACTCAGAGCCCGAGTTGGTGAAGAACACATGGTCAAGATCGCCGGGGAGAAGATCGGCGATCCGCCGCGCCGCCTCGAAGGCCAGCGGGTGGGCGAGGTTGAAGGTCGGCGCGAAGTCCATCTCCGCCGCCTGCCGCTGGATCGCCTCCACCACCTTTGGCCGCGAGTGACCGGCGTTGACGCACCACAGCCCCGCCGTGCCGTCCAGGAGCCTGCGCCCGTCCGGCGTCTCGTAATGCATGTCCTTGGCCCGGGCGAGCAGGCGCGGGTCGGCCTTGAACCTGCGGTTCGAGGTGAACGGGATCCAGAAGGCGGACAGGTCGTTGGGCAGGGGCGCGTTCATGAGCGGCGTTCCGGTTGAGGACCCGACACCCTTCTCATACGGGGCGCCGGGGCGTCAATCTGCGATCACACACGCGGCAGACGGACGCCGGACCGCTTACCAGAAGGTCTTGTAGAGGGCGATCAGGATGAGGATCACGCCGACGCCGGCGACGTTGAAGATGGGGCCGGTCTTGAAGCTGACCCCGTCCAGCTTGACGGTGGAGACGCCCGCCGGCGCCGGTCGGATTAGGGAGATCACGATGGCGGCGAGCGCGCTGATCAGGAACACCACGCCCACCCGGTCCATGAAGGGCAGGTCCGGCATGCCGATCTTGAAGCCCAGCGACAACACCGCCGAGCCGATGGCGGCGGTGAGGGCGGCGGCGGCGCTGGTGCGCTTCCAGAACATGCCGAGGAGGAAGATGACCACGATGCCGGGGGTGAAGAAGCCCGTGAACTCCTGGATGTACTGGAAGGCCTGCTCGAACCCGCCCAGGAGGGGCGGGGCGGCGGCGACGCCGAGGGCCGTGGCGGCGATGGCGCCTAGGCGCCCGATGCGGACGAGGTCCGCCTCCGACGTCTTGGGCTTGAACGGGCGGTAGACGTCGAGGGTGAAGATGGTGGCGATGGAGTTGATCTTGGCCGCCAGCGACGCGACGATCGCCGCGACCAGCGCTGCAAAGACAAGGCCAAGGAGACCAGGGGGCAGAAGCTTCAGCATCTCCGGGTAGGCCTGGTCAGGCTTGGCCAGATGCGGGCTGAGGATCAGGGCGGCGAGGCCCGGCACCACGACGATCACCGGCATAAGAAGCTTCAAGTAGGCCGCAAAGGCGATGCCGGTCTGGGCCTCGTTCAGGCTCTTGGCCGCCAGCGCGCGCTGGATGATGTACTGGTTGAAGCCCCAGTAGCTGAGATTCATGATCCACATCCCGCCGATCAGGACGGAGAGGCCCGGAAGCTCCTTGAAGTGCGGGCTGTCGGGGCCAAGGATCATGTGGAACTTCTCGGGGAACTGGGTCCTGAGGGTGTTGAAGCCCGATGTGATGCTGGCCGGATTCACCGCACCGCCGCCGATCTTGCTTAAAGATATGGCGACGATGGTCAGGCCGCCCGCGACCAGCAGGCTGACCTGCACGATGTCGGTCAGGGCCACGGCCTTCAGCCCGCCCCAGATCTGATAGGCGAGCGCAAAGACAGCGATGATCACGAGGGCGGTGAACTGATCCACCCCCGTCACCGCATGCACGGCGATGGAGCCGAGCCACAGGATCGAGGTCACATTGACGAAGATGT
>CAIUZX010000095.1 GCA_903903715.1 uncultured Caulobacterales bacterium | reverse complement strand
TGATCATCGACGAGTTCGGCGGCTGGGACCTGTTCCAGACCTTGCTGGAGACGTTGAAGCGAATCGCGACGCGCCACGGCGTCAGCATCTCCGTGATCGCCTCGCGCTACGTGCTCGACCTGCAGCACGTCGCCGGCGTGATTGTCGGCGCCCGCAATGCGGGCCATCTGGGCGACACCCTCCTCGTCGAGCGGGTGAAGCTGACGGCGCAGGATCTTGCCGAGATCGCAGCCGTATTGAGCCAAGGCAAAGGCCCGCACGGCGAGGTCTACGCCCTGGAGCGCGACCGCACCGGACCACATGGGTCCATCATGAAGTACAATCTCGGCGACAGCTAAGCCTTTAGTACCGCCAGCTCGTGAGGTCCGCCCCCGCAGGCGCGGTCTTCCTGATCTGCTCCAGGATCTTCGGCAGGTACTGAAAATTGTAGTGCAGGCGGGAATAGGCGTTGGGCAAGGTCGGGTCGCCGTTCCAGCAGTGCTCCGCCCGGTCGCCATAGGCCACTTCACCGTTGTAGGCGGGCTTCAGCGATTCCAGCCGCTCCTGCGCGAAATAGACGCTGTTGGTCAGGTAGTAGTTGTCGCCGTTGCCGACATAGAGGTGGATCTTGCCCTGCAGCTTCGGCGCGAGCGTCGCCCAGTCCCGCGCGATGATGTGGGACAGGTCGAAATGGTCGCGCCAGTAGGCCACGACCTCGTGATCGATCTTGCCGGTCAGCTTGTCGAGAACGGGCTTGGGATAGCCGTCCGCGCCGACCGGGCCGAAGACGGCGGCCCAGATGTCATACTGCTGCCCCGAACGTCCGCGGTCGCCCTGCACCAGCTCCATGTAGTTCATGTCGCGCTGGGTGCCGGTAACTTCGCCCAGATAGTTGCGGAACCCCGGCCGCTCGACGCTGGAGGCCTCGCCCTTGAGCACATAGGCGTTGTCGTCGTCATAGAGGTTGACGAGGGTATAGGCCCGGAAGTCGATCGGGTCGGGGCAGGCGGCGAAGGCGCCGTTGTACATGTCCGGATAGAAGACCTGCGTCGCCAGCGCCTCCCACCCGCCGGTGGAGCCGCCATAGGTGAACCGCGCCCAGCCTTGTCCAAGCCCGCGGAACGTCTTCTCGATCTCCGGGATCAGCTCCTTGTTGATCGCATCGCCATAGGGGCCGACGTTTGCCGAGTTCACCGCATAGCTGTCGTCGAAATAGGGCGTCGGGTGCTCGATCTCGATCACGAGATAGCGCGGGAAATCCTTGGAGATCCACTTCTGATAGAAAGCGTAGGCTTCCTGCTGCTCGATGCGGTTATAGCCTTCGAGCTTGAAGCGCGGGGAATAGACCGGCTTGAGGTTGGGATCGGGCGGGGTGGTGCGGAACTCGGAGATGTCCTCCGGAAAGTGCCCGTGGAAGACCATCAGCGGATAGCGCGCATTGGGATGCTGATCAAAGCCCGCCGGCAGCAGTACATGCGCGCCGATATAGACATCCCGTCCCCAGAACTTCGACAGAAGCGCACTGCGGATGCGGATGTGGCGCACGAACTCGGTGTCCGTCTTGCGCGCGATCGGCGGGATCACCTGATCGAGGGTCAGGGCGAAGCGCTGTGGATGCGCCGGGTCGATGTACAGCTTGATGGGCTTGGAATAGACATTGCCGGGCTTGGACGGCCACTGCTGACCCTCGCCCTTGTCCGGCGGGAGCTTCAGCGTTCGTCCGTCGGCGAGGTGAAAGGTCTCGTAACGGTTCAGCACCGCCTGAACGAGGTAGTCGCCCTCCGGCAGTTGCGACAGCGCCCGCGCCGGCCAGCCGAACGCCTGGTCATCGATCACCGCCTCAGCCCCGGGGGCGAGACCGTCGACGGTCGAACCGAACAGATAGGGCGAATCGAGGGGGGCGTTCGGGGCCACGTGGCTCTTCGGCTCGCGGGTCAGGTCCTTGCTGACCAGAAGGATGATCCGGCCGTCGAGGGGCGCGCTGGCCTGCGCCTTGGGAACCGTGACCGTGAAGACCGGACCTGCGGAGGCGTGCGCCTGCGCAGAGGCGCCGGCAAATGCCAGAAGCGCGGTCAGAACGGCAATCACGGTCGAGCGTTTTCCAAGCGACATCACATTCCCCCAAGGCCTTGCCGCACTTTGTGACGGCCAGCCGATCTCGGCAAGAGCGCAGGATTGGACAGCTCCGGCCAAAGTCGTCACGGTCGGGTGAGGCGATGGTCGTCGGTCGTCTGGGAGAAGCGCCGTGTTGAAGCCGTTCAAGGTCGACGGGATGGAATGGACCCGGCGCACGGCGCTACAGGCTGCTTTGGCGTGCGCTGCGGTAGGGCCCGCCTTGGCCGAACCCGCCCCGCGCGCGACGTCTCGTCTCATTCTCCTCGGGACCGGGGGCGGTCCGACGCCGAAGGCTGGCCGATCCGCGCCCGCTCAGGTGATTGTGGTCGGTGGCGACGCCTACGTCATCGACTGCGGGAACGGGGTCGCCCGTCAACTCGTGATCGCCGGCGTGCCGCTCAAGTCGCTTCGGAGCGTCTTTCTGACCCACCACCACTCCGACCACAACGCCGACTACGGGAATCTCCTGCTGCTGAGCTGGGCGGCGAGCCTTTCGACCCCTGTCGACACCTACGGCCCGCCGCCCCTGAAGCGGATGACGAAGCTGTTCCTCGAGATGAACGACGTCGATATCCGCACCCGGATCGCCGACGAAGCCCGGCGGCCCCTGGCCGACCTCATCCGGCCGCATGAGATCGCCGGGGCGGGACCGGTGATGCGCGACGCGAACGTGACCGTGACGGCCGCGCTGGTCGAGCATCCGCACCTCTCGCCCGCCTTCGCCTATCGATTCGACTGTCCGGACCGGTCCATCGTCATTTCGGGCGACACGCGTCCGTGTGAGGCTCTGGTGGCCCTGGCCAGGGGCGCGGACGTGCTGGTGCACGAGGTCATGTATCTTCCGGCGCTGGAGGCGTTGATCGTGTCCGAGCCGAACGCCAAGTCCCTGAAGGCGCACCTTCTGGCCAGCCACACGCCGGTTGAAGAGGTCGGGCGAGTCGCGACGGCCGCCGGGGTCAAGACGCTCGTCCTGTCGCATTTCGTGCCCGGCGGGCTTCCGACTATCCCGGACGAGGTCTGGCTGGCGGCGGTCCGCCCGCACTTTTCAGGCCCGATCATCGTTGGTCGGGATCTCCTCGAGCTTTAATGACGGCGTCGCCTCAAGCTGCCGGTTGCCAGCATGGTTTACAAAGTAATTACGACCATAATTAACGCGATATATAGTTGAATTCACGCATTTGTTGCTGATAATCGGGCAGTATAAATTCAAATTTTCAGTTGTTGATCAATTCGTTTATCATTTCGGTGCTATTGGGGCGCGGACAGAGGCGCATTTCACTCAGATCGCTTGGACTCAGACATACGAAAATGTCCAATTTTGCGTATCTCCGAGTCAGGCGAACAGAATGTGCGTCGGCGAGAGCATTCACGG
>CAIUZX010000094.1 GCA_903903715.1 uncultured Caulobacterales bacterium | reverse complement strand
CATCGAGAGAGTTAACCACTTCCTCCTAAGCGAAACTAAACAAGTTTGGTTAACGAGGTGTCGCAGAATGAGCTCATGGCCAAGTCGCCCTCGACAACATAGGGGATGACGAACGACCCTCCTCACCAGCGACTCAATGAGGCTGCGCGTGTCCGAACCGCCTTTCGATCTCTCCGCTGCGCTCATCGCTGATCCGCCGCAGGTCTTCACGCCCGTGGAAGGGCACCGGGCCCCCGCCGCCTTGCCGTTCGCTGTGACGGGCAGCGACCCCCAGGCCTCCGCGCGGGCGATCGACCGGCTGGGCTCGGCGATGAGCTCGATGAAGTCGGTGGTCCTGCGCGACAAGCTGGGCCGCGCCATCGCTGCGCTCCGCGCCGACAAGATCGACGAAGCAGCGAAGCTCGCCGTCGAGTTTTTGATGGAAGAGCCGGAAAACGCCATGGGGCTTCGGGTTCTGGCCAATGCGCGGGAGCGGATCGGCGACTTTCCCAACGCCTTTCTCGCCTTCCAGTTCGCCTACAATCTCGATCCCAAGGCGGACGGCATTGTCAGCGATCTGGGGCGTATCGCCTACTTCATGAATCATCTCGTCGAGGCCGAGGGTCTGTTCCGGGCGCAGCTCGAGATGCAACCAGACGATATCGAGAGCCTGAACAACCTCGCCTGCGCCCTGAGGGACCAGCTCCGTCTGGACGAAGCGCTCGAGATCCTGCGGGTGGGCGCCAACGCCCATCCGGAGAGCGAGCTTCTGTGGAACAATCTCGGCACGGTCATGAGCACGCTGGGGGACCCCGATCGCGCGCTGGTCTTCTTCGATGAGGCGGTGCGGCTCAGCCCGGAGTACGCCAAGGCGATTTACAATCGCGCCAATCTCAAGGCTTTGATCAACGATCTCGAGGGGGCGATCGCTGACGCGGAACGGGCGCTCGAATTGACCCGTCTGCCGACGGACGCGGCCATGATGCGCCTGTCCCTGTCCCTGATCCTGCTCGCGTCGGGCCGAATCCGCGAGGGTTGGGAAGCCTATGAGGCGCGGCGCAGTCCGCAGTTCGCCGACTACACGCACTATCCAATCGAGCGCCCGCTCTGGACGCCGGAAGACCCCCTAGAGGGCAAGACCCTGTTGCTGATCGGCGAGCAGGGGCTGGGGGACGAAATCATGTTCTCGTCCGTCATCCCGGACGTGTTGAATGCGCTTGGGCCCAAGGGCAAGCTGATCCTCGCGCTGGAGCCCAGGCTGCACGCCCTCTATCAGCGCGCGTTCCCGGGGGTTGAGATCGGCGCCTACGCCACCGGTCGGTTGGGCTTCAACACCTTACGCATCACCCCGTTCCTCGATGACCGGTGGGGTGAGATCGACTACTGGGCGCCGATCGGCGCGCCGCTGCGAAAGTTTCGCGGCAGGCTGGATCAATTCCCCAAGACGGACCGGTTCTTGACGCCAGATCCCGCCCGCATCGCCCATTGGCGCGCGGAACTGGCCAAGCTCGGACCTTTGGCGAAGGTCGGCGTTCTGTGGAAGAGTCTTGTGAATGATGCGGCGCGGTCCAAGCACTTCGCATCCTTCTCGACCTGGGCGCCGGTTCTGACGCTCAAGTCCGTGACCCTGGTGAACCTGCAGTATGGCGACTGCGAGGCCGAACTGGCGGCGGCGCGGGCGGCGGGCATAGACATGTGGACGCCGCCGGGCATTGACCTGAAAAACGACCTTGACGACCTCGCGGCCCTGACCGTGGCGCTGGATCTGGTGGTGGGGCCGTCCAATGCGACCACCAATATCGCCGCGGCCTGCGGCGGCGCGGTGACCCTTGTCAGCATGCCCGGCGCCTGGCCTCAGCTCGGCACGCAAGGCTGGCCCTGGTACCCCCAGCTGACCGTGCATGTCGCCGAGAAGTGCGGCGTCTG
>CAIUZX010000093.1 GCA_903903715.1 uncultured Caulobacterales bacterium | reverse complement strand
TTGAGCGGCCCAAGATGGGCTTCGAACCGCGTCCAGTGGTCGAGGCCCTCGCGATAAATCGGCCGTCGGACCTGCTCCGAACTCACCGTCCGCACGGCGCGGGTATTCTCGTAGAATTTCAGGCATGCCGGTTCGAAATCGAGCCCGCAAAAGTCGAGGAGACGCCGCACCTCGGCCTCCACGTTCTCGACGAGATCCTCGTAGATGACCCGGCAAACCCGACCGGGCAGCACCTGATCGATGTGACCCATCAGCGCGACATAGTCCGCATAGTATCGACCAAGATCCATAAGATCGTAGGAAAAGCCCTGCCCTTGCGCGAAATGCTGCTTGAAGGCGGAGAAGCAGGACGCCATCGGATGCCGTCTCGCGTCGATGATCTTTGCGCGCGGCAGGATCAGATGCAAAAGGCCGATGTGGCGGAAGTTGTTGGGCATCTTGTCGATGAACAGGGGCTTATTCCCCCTGCGGTAGATCCGCGCGCCGTTGAGATATGCCGCGCCGAGGTTCGCGAACCTGACATGCGGCATATTCGCCAGCGCATCGGGAAGACCTGGTCCCCCCTGCCCGCGACTTTCCCGGTCGAGGCCCTGCGCGATCAGGCCAAGGGTCGGCAGCTCCATCGTCCCCTGCACCTTCGAATGACTGGCGAGGATCTGCTCGATCAGGGTGGAGCCAGACCTCGGCAGGCCGACAATGAAGATCGGATCGGGCGAGGCGTCGCCCACATCCCGCCTCTCAGCGAAGAAGGATGGTGTGAACAGGACCTCCGCCCGCCGTCGATCCTGCGTCACGCCGTCGGCGTCATACGGTCGCTGCACGCGCCGAAGGGCGGCCCCTTGCGCATAGTTCTCGAAGGCCAGGTTATAGTCGCCCGCATCCTCCGCCGCCTTGCCGAGGGCGAAATGCAGATTGAGCTTGTCCTCGACGGCAAGACCTGGCCTGGCGAGCTGAGCGGACATGGCGGCGTTGTCGTTCTCATCGAACACGGCGAGCTTCAGATTGGCGAGGCCCCACCACGCGTCCCCCGACTGGGGCGCCAGCGCGATGCAGCGGCGATAGGCGGCGAGCGCGTCCGCCTGACGGCCGACGGTTTTGAGGGCGTGGGCGTGGTTCAGCCAGATCGGCGCCTGCTTCGGATACCGCTCCAGCAGGCCCTCATAGATTGAGATCATCTTGTCGTCGTCGCCGACGAGGCTCAGCAACGCCGCGTAGAGGTTGAGGTAGGCCGCCTCATCCGGACGCTTCGCCAGGAGGTCTTCTACGATCGGCAGCGCCAGCGCCGCGTTCTGCTGTCGGAACAGCGCGCTGGCATAGCTGAAGCGCCCGCCCGCGTGGTCAGGCTCCGCCCGAACGGCCGCTTCGAACACCGTTTCGGCGTCGTCAAACCGCTCCTGCCGAAGATAGGTCTCCCCCAGCAGGCGCAGCGCCGGTCCCGTCGCCGGCGACGTCGCCAGATGCTGACGCAGAAGCGCTTCGGCCGCGGCAAACTCGCGGCGATACAGGGCGAGCGCGGCGGGCTTCAGCTTGGGATCGGTCACGGCCGCACGCGCCTGCTGCGCGAAGGCGTCCTGAGCGCCGGCGACATCGCCCTCTGCGAACAAGAGGTCGCCCAAAGCCTTCCAGGCGTCGGTCAGATCCGGATTCGCTGCCGTCGCGGCGCGCAAGGAGATGGCGGCGGCGCGCGCATCACCGGTCGCGGCCTGACAGAGGCCCAGCTCGTACTGTGTCAGCGCCGCCTTGGGAAATGCGCGAGCCAGCGGCTCCAGCACGGCCCTCGCGTCGGCGGCGAAGCCCTGACGCCGCTGGGCCGACGCCAGGATCAGCAAGGCTCTCGGATCCCTGGGCGCGGCGACAAGGACGGCCCGGATCTGCGCCTCCGCGCGTGCAGGATCAGCGCCCAGCAGCGCCGCCGCCTGGTTGATGGCCTTCCCTATCGCCGCAATCTGCGCGGTGCT
>CAIUZX010000092.1 GCA_903903715.1 uncultured Caulobacterales bacterium | reverse complement strand
GCCCTTGGTGTGGCCGGGGGCGAGGACGGCCGTCAGCTTCACGCCGCCCAGCTCCACCGTCTCGCCGTCGCCGATCAGTCGGTCGACTTTCACCGCCGGAAAATCGAGATCGTGGATGGTCTCGGAGCCCTCATAGACCCCCTTCTCCAGCGCATAACGGTCGCCCGCGCTGGCGATCAGCATCGCCCCAGTGTCGGCTTTGAGCTTCGCCAGCCCGCCCGCGTGATCGATATGGGCGTGGCTGTTCAGGAGGATCTTCACATCCGAAAGCTTGAAGCCCAGCGCCTTGATGTTCTCCTCCACCAGGGGCGCGGCGTCCGGCATGCCGACATCCAGCAGGATCAGGCCCTTCGGCGTCCTGATGATCCAGGCGGAGATCCCCTCCGTCCCGACATAATAGACACTGTCGATCACGTGGAAGGGCTTGGTCGGCGCCGTCCAGTTTGACGGCCAGGCCCAGGCGGCGACCGGGATCAGGGCGACGAGAACGCCGCTGAGCAGGCTCTTCTTCATGCCGCGGCGTCCTGCGCCCGCACGCCCAGCACCCGGCATAGCGCATAGGTCAGGTCCGCGCGGTTGAGGGTGTAGAAGTGGAAGTCCTCGAAGCCTTCGGCCTGGAGATTGGCGCACAGCTCCGCCGCCACGGCGCAGGCGATCAGTCGCCGCGTGTCCGGGTCGCTGTCGAGGCCCTCGAACAAGGCGCCGAGCCAGGTCGGGATGGAGATGCCGACGGGCGCGGCCATCTTCAAAAGGCCCTTGAAATTGGTCACCGGCATGACGCCCGGCAGGATCGGGATGGTCACCCCCGCGGCGCGCGCCTTGTCCACAAAGCGCAAGAAGGCGTCGATGTCGAAGAAGAACTGGCTGATCGCCCGGGTCGCGCCCGCGTCCATCTTGGCCTTGAGGACGTCGATGTCCTTATCAAGGTTGCCTTCCGGATGGCCCTCGGGATAGCAGCCGACGCTGACCTCGAAATCGCCGATGCGGCGGATCGCGGCGGTCAGCTCGGTGGCGTTGTTGTAGGATCCTTCTGACGGGACATAGACGCCGCCCACGCCGCCAACCCCCGGCGGATCGCCGCGCAGGGCCACGATGTGGCGCACGCCGGTCTCCCAGTAGGCGGAAATCACCTCGTCCACCTCGGCTCTCGAGGCGTCGACACAGGTCAGGTGGGCGGCGGGCTTCAGCTGGGTCTCGTCCAGCATCCGCCGCACCGTGCGGTGCGTCCGCTCCCGCGTCGAGCCGCCCGCGCCATAGGTGACGGAGACGAAGCTGGGGGCGAGGGGCGCAAGCCGCGCGACGGCGGCCCAGAGGTTGTCCTCCATCTCCTCGGTCTTCGGCGGGAAGAACTCGAAGCTGACCCTGGGCGGCGCGCGGCCGGCGCCGCTGGTGCGGGCGATCAGCCCTTCGTGGACTTTGCGGACGGCGGCGACCTGGGTCATGCGGCGTTCCTGTCGGCGAGGAGGCGATGGCCGCCCCAGATCATGACGGTGAGGCCCCGGTCCGCGCCCGTGAGCGCGGCGGGGTCGGGGGGAAGGGAGACTGCGGGAGAGGGCTTGAGCCCCGCCGCCGTCAGCCAGTGCTCGATCTCGTCGGTGGAGAAGCCGAGGCGGCGGTGCTGGTGCGCCACGCGCAGCTCTTCATGGTCATGCGGGGCGAAGTCGACCACCAGGAGGCGTCCGCCCGGCGCCACCAGCCGTCCGGCTTCCGCCAGCGCCGCCGCGGGCTCGGACAGGAAGTGCAGCACGCGGTGCACGACCACGAGATCGCCGGAACCGTCCGGCAGGCCTGTGTCGAAGATGTCGCCGTGGCGGACATCGATCCGGTTCAGACCCGCTTCTGCAAGATGATTGCGCGCGACATTCAGCATCTGCTGTGACAGGTCGAGCCCCAGCGCCTGCTCCGCACGCTCGCCCAAAAGGGTCAGCATCCGACCCGCGCCGGTGCCAAGGTCGATCAGACGTCGATAGGGCCCGGGCCCCGCCGCCGCCACGATCGCCGCCTCCACCGCGTCCTCGGAGACATACAGCGAGCGCACCTCGTCCCAGCGCGCGGCGTTGCGGGCGAAATAGGCCGCAGCCTCCGTCAGCCGCGTCCGGCGCACCGCCTCCAGCCGCTCCCGGTCCCGGGCGAAGACGACGTCGGCAGGGTCAGCGAGGGGCAGGAGATACTGGACGGCCTTGCCCCCCCGCTCCCCCGTTGCGGCCCGGTAGAACACCCAGGCGCCGTCGGGACACCGCTCGACAAGTCCCGCCTCCGTCAGCAGCTTCAAGTGCCGCGAGACGCGGGGCTGGCTCTGGTCTAGGATCTGGCTGAGCTCCATGACCGCCAGCTCGTCCCGCGCCAGAAGCGCGAGGATGCGCAGTCGGGTCGGCTCTCCGGCCGCCCGCAGCATCTCCACCACGTCCTGGGCGCTCAGGGTCATCTCAGTTCCTTTGAACTGATCATATAAAGATATGTTTATGCCTTTATGTAAAGCCTCAAAAGGCTTTCGGAAGGGGCGAAGGTCATGGAGGTCGGCCGATCGCGAGGGCCACCATGGCGCTTCGTGGCCTATTCGCCGAAAATGGCGCAAAACGTGCGCAGTGCACAAATGACATGTCTGGCGGCAGGAAACATGCGCCGACCGGTTGTCCCAGGTACGACGGTGGAGGGCGGCCGCCCGATCACGCCCGCCACAAGCGCCGCTCTGAAACGCCTGCGCGAGAGCCTCCACGGCGTACTGCCCGACGGCGTCTCCGTGGTCGATGAGCTGATCGCGGAACGGCGGTCACCGCGGACCGAAGCTGGGCGAGCCTGAACCTCGATATCGCCGTCGAAGTCTTGCGATAATCCGTCGAAAGGCGCCGC
Organism: uncultured Caulobacterales bacterium; assembly: GCA_903903715.1. GTDB lineage: Bacteria > Pseudomonadota > Alphaproteobacteria > Caulobacterales > Caulobacteraceae > CAIMFV01. The sequence continues at coordinate 3,501 of CAIUZX010000092.1, read as the reverse complement.
TCAACAGAGCAAGGTGCGACCTTCTCGCAACGTTTCTGGAATCATGATGTGTTAAGGGAAGTTTTCTCGCGTCACGGACATAGGCGCGCCTTGAATTCGCCCCGACCGCTGCTCAGTTAGCCTCGACATCGCTCGACGTCGCCGCAACCACCGGCTCCACGCCGTCTGAGAGATCCACAAGGGAAAGCGCCGCATGCGCCTCATCATCGCCGCCGCCGCCATCCTCGGACTGTTTGGTACGGAGCAAGCCGCCGCCGCCACCGCCGGCGCCTCCGCGCCGGGCCTGATCGCCGATCCGCTGGAAGGCTGGAATCGCGGCGTCTATGGCTTCAACAACGGTCTTGACCGCGCGGTCGTGCGCCCGCTGGCCATGACCTATCGCCGCACACTGCCGACACCGGCGCGGGATGGGGTGCGCAACGTTCTGACCAATCTTGGGGCGCCGGTCGTGTTCGTGAACGACGTGCTGCAGGTTCGGCCGACGCCGGCGGCTAACACTGCGTTTCGCTTCGCCGTGAACACGACGGTCGGCGTGCTCGGCGTGTTCGATGTGGCCAGTTCCATGGGCGTGCCCAAGCACAAGGCCGATTTCGGCCAGACGCTGGGCCGGTACGGCGTGGGACCCGGGCCTTATGTCTTTTTGCCGTTCCTGGGCCCTTCGAGCGTGCGCGACACGGTCGGCTTCGTGGTCAACACGGCCATCGATCCGGTGACCTTTGCGCGCTTTGACGGCGCCGTTCCGGCCAAGGTGACCGTGATCACCCTGAATGCGCTTGACGTGCGCATCACGTTCGACCGGGACATCAAGGATCTGCAGCGCACCGCGACCGACCCCTATGCGGCGACGCGGTCGATCTGGATCCAGAACCGGGAAGCCTTCATCAGCGGCGATGCGCCGCCGAAGGTCGACGACCTGTCGGACTTCACCCCCGACGCGACCCCCAAGCCGCACTGACCCCTCTTACCGACCCACCAGGAAGACGTCCCATGATCCGCGTCACGCCCTCCGCCCTCGCGCTCACCATCGCCCTGATCGGCTTTGCGCCCGCGTCACAGGTCCTCGCGCAACCCGCCCAGGCCCAGAACCTGCGCATCGAGCGCGACAGCGCCGCGGAGGCCTTTGTACTGTCCGAAGCCAACAAGGTGCTGGCTGTGCTCGGCGACCGCAGCCTGTCCATCGAGGCGAAGAAGAAGACCTTCCGCGCCCTCGTCGACGAAGTGGCGGACGTGCCGAAAATCACCGGCTACGTGCTCGGCAAGTACCGCCGATCGATCTCCGACGCCGACTTCCGCGAGTTCTCGGTGACGTTCCGCGAATACGCCAACTCGGTCTATGAGAACCGCCTCAACGATTACAAGGGCGAAACCTTGAAGGTCACTGGCTCGACGATCCGCAAGCCGGGCGATGTCATCGTCACGACCGAGGTGGTCGGAGGCAAGACCCGCGAGCCGATCAAAGTGGTGTGGCGGGTGCTCAAGGGCGATGACGCCCGCTGGCGCGCGGTGGACGTGCAGGTCCAGGGCGTCTGGCTGGCGGTGACCCAGCAGCAGGATTTCGTCTCGACCCTCGACAACGCGCATGGCGACATTCATGTCCTGATCGCCCAGCTGAAGGGCGAGCGTAAGGCCGCCGCCCCGTCGCGCTGAGGTCACGCTGAACGCCGTTTCCTTTACCGACGGGATCGCGGGCGAGTCTGAACCGTTCGCGCTCCTCGAAGACAGGCTGAGCGCCGCGCCCACGGCCCGGCTCTATCGCGCCCCGCGCGAGGTGCTCTGCGCCCGCACGCCGGATGAGGTCGAAGGCGTGCTTACCGCCCTCGATGCTGCGCTGAAAGGCGGCGCGCATGCGGCGGGACTGTTCGGCTATGAGCTCGGCTACGCCCTCGAAGACCGGCTGGCGAAGGGGTTCCGGCCCGCCGGGACGCCCCTGATCTGGCTGGGCCTGTTCGACGAGGTGGAGAGGCTGGACGTGGTCGCCCTCGATGAGGCGTTCGCCCGCCTTGCGCCCCCGCCGCCGCTCATGCGCCTCACCCCCGCACTCGACGCCGCCGCCTATGCGGAGCGGATGGCGAGGACGCAAGACCTGATCGCGGCGGGGGACATCTATCAGGCCAACCTGACCTTTCCGGCGGACTTCGACTATGGCGGCGACCCGCTTCGCCTCTACGCGGCGATGCGGGCGAGCCAGCCGGTCGCCCACGGCGCCTTCCTCGGCTTCGACGGGGTAAGCGTTCTCTCCGTCTCGCCGGAGCTGTTCGTGGCGCGGGCGGGCGACCGCCTCACCGTCCGCCCCATGAAGGGCACCACGCCCAGAGGCGCGGACGTGGACGCAGACCGCGCGGCGGCGAAGATCCTGACCCTCGACCCCAAGCAGCGGGCCGAGAATCTGATGATCCTCGATTTGATGCGCAACGACTTGTCGCGGCTGGCGGCGCCCGGCGGCGTGCGGGTCGCGCGGGCCTTCGAGGCGGAGACCTACCCGACCTTCCACGCCATGACCTCGACGGTGGAAGCGGCCCTCGATGGCGAGGTGGCGGCGTCGGCGGCGATCCGCGCCCTTTATCCTTGCGGCTCGGTCACCGGCGCGCCGAAGATCCGGGCGATGGAGATCCTGCGGGACCTCGAGGACCGGCCAAGAGGCGTCTACACCGGGTCGATCGGCGCCTTCTCCCCCGGCGGAGACTTTTCGCTGAACGTCGCGATCCGAACGGCGGTGATCGCGGCGGACGGACAGGGCGTCTACGGCGTCGGCGGCGGGATCACCGCAGGCTCGAAGGCGGATGAGGAATACGCCGAGTGCCTGCTCAAGCTGAAGGTTCTGAGCGATCTTGCCGCGCCCTTCGGCCTGATCGAGACCCTGCGCTGGTCACGTGCGGACGGCTTTGTGCGCCTCGCCGCCCACCTTGACCGGCTGCAGGGCGCCGCGGCGGAGCTTTCCTTCGCCTTCGACCGGGACGAGATCATGCGGGCGTTGCAGACCCTCGCGGCGGGCTTCGGCGCCGGCGCGCCGGATCAACGGGTGCGGCTGGAATTGTCGCAGGACGGACGGCTTGATCTCGCCCACGCCGCCCTCGACATGCAAGGCCCCGGTCCTCTCAAGCTCGCCGTCGCGCGGACCCGCGTCGATCCCGCCGATCCGTTCCTGCGCCGCAAGACCACCCGCCGGGCGATCTGGGACGAGGGTTTTGCGGAGGCGAAGGCGCTGGGCTGCGACGAGGCCCTGTTCCTCAACCGCCGCGACGAGGTGACGGAGGCCAGCCGGTTTTCGGTGTTTGTGGAGATAGACGCGGGCGCGCCGCTCCTCACTCCCGCCCTCGCCTGCGGCCTGTTGCCGGGGATCCTCCGCGCCGAGCTGATCGCGGCGGGCAAGGCTGTCGAGGCGGTGCTGACGCTTGCGGACCTTCGCGCCGCGCGGCGGATATGGCTGGGCAACAGCCTGCGCGGCCTGATTCCAGCGGCGCTGGCCTAGAGAAGCCGCCACACGCCGGTGCGCTTGATCTC
>CAIUZX010000091.1 GCA_903903715.1 uncultured Caulobacterales bacterium | reverse complement strand
TTGCGCGCGCGCTGGCGATAGAAGGTCCGCGTTGTTTTCCAGGGGGCGGTAAGAATGTGCGGCGCCGTGATTTCGAGTTCATCGACCAGAGTGTCCGGGCCGGACAGGTGCATCCGTTCGACGACATGGAGGTCGCCGTTGTTAGGTAGTCCGACCGCCTCACTGATCGCAAGATAGGTCTGCGGCAGCACACCGATCGTGTCGATGACCAGCACATCATTGTCCCAGTGTCCGATCGACTCGCCATGGAAGCTCGGATCAGGGTCGGGTGAATGTCCGCGCCCGTCAGTATAGATACGGCGCAATCGATTTGAGTCAGACTCGCCAAGCAAGGTGACCCTCCCTGGTGTGAAGAGCACTTCGAAGGCGTTATGGCTGATCAACATCCAACTCGGCATCGCTTCGGGAAGGCAGTCCAGGAATAATCCCTTCGGATCGCCTGCGCGCTCCTGCGCTGTCAGGGCAGCGACCTTGGCGGCGGCCGCGGCGTTCCACGGAGTCGGGTTGGTCGTCATTTGGCGGAACTGGTCGATAATCGCCGGGGTCCAGACGCCGCTCCAGTCCGGCAGCTTTGCAATGTCCTGCCAGTCTCGTGCCGTCGGCGGGGCGTTTATGCTGCTCACTTCCACAGCCTGCGCCAAGGTGAGCGATCCAGCAGGCGCGAGGCACAGGAGGCCGCAAACAGTGAATAGCAACGCTTTGAGAACGCGGTTCATAAATCGGCCTCGCACACTTCCATCGCAGAAAATCAGGACCATTAAAACATGTGCGGGAAGCAACGGCCATTCGCCGTCGTACCCGCGATGCCGCCAAAACGTCGACCTGCTTAAAGATCAAGCTTCCGCTCGGCTTCTTGTAGAAAAGAACAGTCAGTCGCGAAAACGGTGCTGACAGTCCTTCGTGAGCCGGTCTTACCGCCGCTTTGACGGCCTTTTTCTTTGGTCCGTTCGGGTCGGGGTCTCCGCTTGGTTTACAGCGGCCCAGTTCCACAAGTCTGGAAATTCCAGGTCCGGGCGCTGGCTCGTTGCGGCGCGGCCAATGCTCGCACACAGACGAAGCAGACGTCGAGGACGGGTGGAGTGCGGGCCGTAGAGCATCCCCGAATGAGTACAGGGCTACTTCACCTTGCCAGATTTCGCTGCGCCGCTCGCATATTGGTCGCCGAAATAGTCGCCCGCGTACCACTGAGGGGCCTGGTCAGAGTTCGCCCGTTCGCGGCTGATAAGATAGTTCAACCGAGCGAACTTGGCCCCCGAGTCCCAGAAGATCGGCCGGCTGATGTCGTCGCTGGGCTGGTGACAGTTCGTGCTCACGTATTTGAGACGGGCCTTGGCGCCGCCGTTCGCCATCCCGGTGGCCAGCATCACCGCCGGCACACCTTGCCTGACGAGCGCGTCGTGGTCCGATCGCACGAAAGTCGCTGCTTGCTGTGTTGGGCCGGGCGACAACTTAATGTTCATCGCGGCGCCCGCCTTGACGATGGCGGCACTCAGCGTGGAATGTTGGGCGCCATAGGCGACGACGTCGGTGAAGTCGTAGAGCAACATCGGCATGTCGAGATCGACGCCGCTCACGATCTGGCCAACCGCGACGGTCAGACAGTGAGCGAAGTGGTCAACCCCCATCAAGCCCTTTTCTTCGCGAATGTTAGAGACGATCAGCAGTGAGCGCCGCGGCCTGGCCGGCGCGATTGCAAAGGCGCGGGCCACTTCCAGAAGCGTCGCGCTGACATCGACGTTCTCCAGGACGCCACACGATCTGCCGGAGCCGCAGTCTCGGCAGTCGCCCGCAATCGGACGGTGCTTCCGACAGCCATCGGTCGTTATTTCGCGTTTGTTCATATCTAGGAAGCGGCCGTTCCGACCGGCGCACGGAAGTGACGAATGGCAAGTTTCCGGAGGAAAGCCAACGCCCGTGCCTGCAGCATTCCACCTGTCCGCCGCGCGTTTCTCGCCATCACGCCCTGCGCCATTCGGGATTTCTATTTGATAATTTCAATCACATGTCGGTTCGAAGAGTCATTCCCCGCAGCGCGCCAATTTCTCATGAAAAACAAGGGTATAGCCAACGCGCCATTCTGCGTAGATCGGGCTGGGTCCAATGTACGCTCCCGCCCGGTTGGAAAGCGCTTTCGGAGCTGGTGTCATCTGAGAGGCGCCTCGCCTGACGCCGTTGACTGATCCACTCACACCCAAATCGGATGAGCAAACGGGTCGGGACGGCTAACGAACCCGTTCAAGGGCGGGGTAGTCGGTGTAGCCATGCGCGCCGCCGCCATAGAGGGTGTCCGGCGCCATCAACGGGCTGAGGGGTGCATTGTCCCTCAAACGCTCGACGAGGTCCGGATTGGAAATGAACGGGCGGCCGAAAGATACAAGATCAGCGCGGCCGCTGGAAACGGCCTTGATGGCCATCTGCCGGTCATAGCCGTTATTGACCATCCAGTTTCCTTCAAAACGGTCGCGCAGCGCAGCATAGTCGAAGGGCAGGCTATCCCTTGCCCCACCGGTCTCACCCTCGACCACGTGCAGATAGGCCAAATTCAAAGGGCTGAGCCGTGCGACCACGTGTTCGAATAGCGGCTGAGGATCGCTGTCGTGGGAGTCCCCCGCTGTGGATACGGGCGAGATCCTCACGCCCAGCCGGTCCGGACCGATGGCCTTGGCGCAGGCCTCGGTGACCTCGAGCAAGAGCCGCGCGCGATTTTCGATCGATCCGCCGTAGGCATCCGTCCGGTGGTTGGTTCCGTTTCGCAGGAAGGCGTCCAGGAGATAGCCATGGGCGCCGTGCAACTCCACGCCGTCAAATCCTGCGTCGAGGGCGCACATGGAAGCGTGCCGGAAGTCGGCGATGATGCCGGGCAACTCCCCAAGCTGCAGCTCGCGCGGGGTGGAACAATCGACGAATCCGTGATCGGCGATGAAGGTCTTGGCGTTCGCCCGGATTGCGGAAGGGCCGACCGGCGCCAGACCATCGCGCTGGAAGCTGGTGTGCGAAATCCGGCCGGTGTGCCAGAGCTGAACGACGATGGTTCCTCCTTCAGCATGGACGGCGTTGGTGACCTTTCGCCACCCCTGCACCTGAGCCTCGGAATAGCAGCCCGGGGTGCCGGAATAGCCCTGCGCTTGAGCCGAGATTTGCGTCGCCTCGGCGATGATCAGGCCAGCGGTCGCGCGCTGACTATAATAGTCGACGGCGAACGGGCCGGGGACGAGCCCGAGCCCCGCGCGATTTCGGGTCAGGGGCGCCATGACGATGCGGTTGGCAAGTTGGAAAGCGCCGACCGTCACGCGCTCAAACAGGGCGTCGGCGGATCTCATTGGGTAGGTTCGGGACATAACTTCGCTCCAGGCCGGGAGGCCTCTCAGGTTGTGGTCGGCGAGGGAAAAGCTGCGCCATTGGCCTTCACGGCGGCGCCCTTGGGGGGTGCGCCTGTGAAATCGAGCACGACGCGGGACGGAACATCGCCTTTTTCCAGCCGTTCGAAGATCTGGTTGATCGCTGAGAGAGGCTGCAGTTCGACGTCCGCCTTCACTTCCCCATCGGCTGCGAACTCCAGGCATTCGGCCATGTCCTTGCGCGTGCCGACAAACGAGCCGCGCACTGTGATCGCGCCGGCGACAAGGCCGAAGATTTCCAGGGGAAACTCGCCGGGGGGCAGGCCGACCAGTACGCATGTCCCGCGCTTGCGGGTCATGCCGACGCCTTGCTTAAAGGCTGGGAGGGAGGGCGCGGTGATCAGCACCCCGTGGGCGCCGCCCTTCGTTTCCTTTTTCAGGACTTCGACGGGATCC
>CAIUZX010000090.1 GCA_903903715.1 uncultured Caulobacterales bacterium | reverse complement strand
GCATGGCGTATCGGACTGATAGCGACCAAGCTCTTCTCGAACCCAGGCGGAGTCCGTCTCGCGCCAGCGGCGTTCGAGGTTCGGCATCACGCCTTCGAACGGCTTGACCACCTCGTACTTTCGCGCCTGATCGTCGTAGACGAACTTGATCTTCTCGGAGCCGGTCCCGGCCATGACCACAAGGCGCGCCGAGACGGGCAGATCGCGCCAGGGCGCATCCATCGAGAAGCCGTAGTGACGCGCCAGCGCCTGCAGGGTCTGGGTGTAGAGAGGGGAGGGACCGCGCGCCCAAGGCGCCACCGCGCCCTGATGCAGGCTCTTGTCGGTGTCGGGGACGATGAGGTCAGGATCGAAGGTCAGCGTCTTGCCGAGGCCGTCGCAAGCCGGACAGGCCCCGAAGGGATTGTTGAACGAAAACAGCCGCGGCTCGATCTCCGTGATCGTGAAGCCGGACACCGGGCAGGCGAACCGCTCGGAGAACAGGATCTTCCGGAGCTCCGTCTCGCCGTCGATCAGGTCCGCGTATTCGGCCGTGGCGAGACCGTCCGCCAGACGCAGCGCGGTCTCAAGGCTTTCGGCCAGACGCTGGTCGATGCCTGGGCGCACCGCGATCCGGTCGACCACGATGTCGATGTCGTGCTTCAGCTTCTTGTCGAGGGTGGGCGTTTCTTCGATCAGGTGGAACTCGCCGTCGATCTTGAGGCGCTGGAACCCGTGACGCTGCCAGTCTGCGATCTCCTTGCGATACTCACCCTTGCGGCCGCGCACGACGGGGGCCAGCAGATTGAGGCGCGTGCCCTCTGGCAGGCAGGTGATCTTGTCGACCATCTGGCTGACGGTCTGACTCTCGATCGGAAGTCCCGTCGCCGGGGAGTAGGGCACACCCACCCGCGCCCACAACAGACGCATGTAGTCGTGAATCTCCGTCACCGTGCCGACGGTCGAACGGGGGTTCTTTGAGGTGGTTTTCTGTTCGATAGAGATGGCTGGAGACAGCCCCTCGATCAGATCCACGTCCGGCTTGCCCATCAGTTCCAGAAACTGACGCGCGTAGGCCGACAGGCTCTCCACATAGCGGCGCTGCCCCTCGGCGTAGATGGTGTCGAAGGCGAGCGAGCTTTTGCCGGACCCCGAAAGACCCGTCAGAACGACCAGCTTTCCCCGTGGGATGTCGACATCGACGCCCTTCAGATTGTGCTCGCGCGCGCCGCGAACGCGGATGAAGGAAGAGGGTTCAGTCATCGAGTGTCTGCTTCGCTGCGCGGGGAGGCCATCACGGGATCCCGTCATGTGGGGAGTCGCCGATTGTTTATCATGGGAACAATAAGAGAACAATTTTTACAGTGTCCACGATTCGACCCACAGCTTTTTTCGAGGTCTGTTTGAACTGACCTTAGAATGCCGCCATAAGAGCTCGGTTGATTTATAGTTCGTTATGGTTTGATCAGGCGAATCGAAGCTGATTTGGTGTTGAGGGATGCGTTGTTCGAGCTCGACGCCGGACGTCGACACGCTCTTTGGCTGCAGGTTCAAGTCGCGTAAAATGCTTGGTTACGCGCGTCGGAGGGGACTCCCGGTCGCGTTGTCAATAATTGTTTCGGGCGCGCCCGAATCTGGAGGTCACATGCGCACCTTGGCCGTGCTGTCACGAAAGGGCGGAACCGGAAAGACGACGGTCGCGCTGCATATGGCCGTCGCGGCCGAGAGGGCGGGGCGCAAGACCCTTGTGGCCGACCTCGATCCGCAAAGATCAACGCTCGAGTGGAACCGGGAGCGGCAGAAATTCGCCACGACGCCGACGATTGCTGAAGCCAAGGTCGGCACATTGTTCACGCAGAGACTGAGCGCGGCGCGTGACGGCTACGATCTGATGGTCATAGACACGCGGCCGTCCACGGATCTTGAGTGCGCGGAGGCCGTTCGATGGGCGGATCTGTGCCTGATTGTCGTTCGGCCCTGTTACTTCGATCTTCGGGCCATCGCGCGCACCGTCGAACTTGTGTCCAATATGAACAAGCAGGGCTTGTTCCTGATCAATCAGGCTCCGTCCCGACGGAATGGCGAGGAGCCGAAGGTCATCCTCGACACGTTCGAAGCGTTGCTGGAGATGGGCATGCCCGTGGCGCCGGTGGGATTGCGCTATCGCGCGGCCTATCAGAACGCGGTCCGGGAGGGTCGCGCGGCGCAGGAGATTGATCAGGACAGCCTCGCCGCCTACGAGGTCAACGCCCTTTGGGAGCACGTCAGCAAGGCCATCTGGCCAACCGCCGCTGCAACGCAACTGGCCGAAGCCGGAAGCGCAGAACACATGGCCCTCGTCTCCTGACGAGGCGTCGTCTCAGGCGCTTTGATTGAGGGTGATCGCGGACTGATCGGAGGGCCGCGAGCGCGCATTCTGGGAGTATCCGACCGGATTGATCCGGCTCGACGCCACTTCCTTGGCGATGGCGTGCACCAGCCCCTCGGTGATTGATTTCGACACCTCCAGCGCCCGACCATGACGGGCGAGGACCGCATCGAAGGCTTCGGTCGCGCGAACCAGAGCCACGCGCTTGGCGAGGCTGGCATGTTCAAAGATCGACGGATCCTGCTTCAGTCGCGCTGACTCCAGTCGATAGATGTTCGCAAGCCTCGAGGTCTCACCAATGCCGGCGGCGACGTCTTGAGGCCTGCGCGACTCGAACGCACGGGTTTCGGCGGCGATCTTGTCGGTCAGAGTGTCGGTGAGCTCGATCAACTCTTCCATGCGCCGGTCTGCGGCGGACGTGGCGCTGTCCATCACGGACGTCTCCCATAGGTCGATTGTTGAAATGTCGTTGTCGAAGCGGAGCCGTTTACGACCGCCGGGGTGCGCGGCGAGGGGGCGAGCCCCTGCAGATGCAGCATTTCCCGCTCAACCGTCGAGGCGAGACCGACACCGCCTCTGTGCACGATCTGCTTGGCCATGGCTTCGTTGAGAAACGAGCGAAACGCGTCTTCGCCCTGGCCGCCGCCGAAGGGCGCGTCCGGCTTGACGCCCTCGAACATTCCGGAAATGGCGGTCGACAGAAAGTTCGCCTCGAAGGACTTGGCGGTATCCTTGATCCTTTGCCGGGTCAGGGCTTCCTGCGGCGACATTGGGGCGGCGGCGACTGTTGCGGTTGAGACTGCGGTCATCACAGCACCTCGATATCGGCCTGGAGGGCGCCGGCAGCCTTGATGCTCTGCAAGATGGCGATCATGTCCCGGGGGGTGACGCCCAGGGCGTTCAGCCCTTTCACTAGGCTTTCCAGAGAGACGCCGGTTTGCATCACCATGAACCGCTTACCCTTTTCCTCGTCGACCTTGATGTTGGAGTTCGGCGTGACAGCGGTCTGTCCCTGACTGAACGGCGCAGGCTGGCTGACCTGAGGGCGTTCGGTGACACTGATCGACAAGTTGCCCTGATCGATGGCGACCTTTGAAATCCGGACATCTCCGGTCACGACGACCACGCCGTCCACTTCATTGATCACGACCTTGGCCGGATTGTCTGGCTCGACTTCCAACTGCTCCAGATTGGTTACGAAGTTGATAAGGCTGGCGCCGGGGGGCGGGGTGATCGTGACAATGGTGGGGTTCTCGGCGAGAGCGACGCCCGGGAAATTGCGATTGATCTCATCAGCCACACGGCGGGCAGTGGTGAAGTCCGGATTGCGCAAGGACAGCCGCATCTTGCCCATGGCGCCAAGCTGGAAACCGATTTCTCGCTCGACCTCCGCCCCCGAAGCGATGCGACCAGACGTGGGTACGCCGCGGGTGAATGAGGAGCCGGACGCGCCGGATGCGGCGACGGCGCCTGTCTCTACCGGACCTTGCGCAACGGCGTAGATCTCGTTGTCGGCGCCCATGAGCGAAGTGACCACCAGGGTGCCGCCGAGAAGGCTCTTTGCGTCGCCCATCGAGGAGACGGTGACGTCGATCTTGGATCCTGTGGCGGCGAAGGGTGGCAGCTTGGCCGTCACCATCACCGCGGCGATGTTCTTGGTGTCGATCGTGGCGTCGCGGGTGTTGACGCCCATCCGCTCCATCATGGAGGCGAGGCTCTGCTTGGTCATCGGCACGTTCCGGAGGCTATCCCCGGTGCCGTTGAGGCCGACGACGAGGCCGTAGCCGACGAGTTCGTTGGAGCGAACGCCCTCGAAGCTGACGATATCCTTGATCCGTGACCGCGCCTCAGCGGCGCTCACCGAGATGAACGTCGCAACCAGTGCGAAGGTCAGACGCATCCATAAATGTCGCATGTCTCGTGGCGCCTCGGAATCACTTGCCGCTCTCGCGATGGGGCGAAGGCGTTTCGACACCATCGCTTGCGACTTCCGTGCCAGTTCCAGAGAAAAAATATTAAATAAAGTCAGAGGTCAAAATGGTTAACCGGCAATCGGGCTCGGCAAGAATTTCCCTTGTGTTAAGAAATGCGCAAGGGTGATGGCGCAATTGTTGCCGCGTTCAAGGGAGACTTCGACATGAAGGTCAACGGAGGCGGTTCAGCCGGTCCGGTCGGTTCGACCAGTGGTCGCCCCAAGACGGGAGGCTCCGGCTTTTCGGTGTCCTCGAGCGAAGAGGCATCCGCGGGCGCCCCTGCGGCCCGCGTCGCCGGCGCCTCGGGCGTGTCGAGCGTCGACGCATTGCTCGCATTGCAAGAATATCCGACGTCCCTCGAAAAGCGTCGCCGGGCGGTTCGGCGGGCGACGAAGCTTTTGGATCATCTGGACGAGGTCAAGATTGCCATCCTGGATTCGGTTCCGACCGATGGCGCGCTAGAGCGCCTGTCCCAAGCCGTTCGGGAAGCCCGTATCGGTACGGATGATGAGAAGCTCGACGGCGTTCTGAACGAAATCGAAACCCGCGCCGCTGTAGAGTTGGCCAAGCGCGAAGTTGCGGCCCGGGCGAACTGAAGTCAGATTGCGCGCTCCTCGCGCGCGCTGCGTTGATCCACCGCAATTCGATGGTATAAGCGCCTCCGCGCTTGTAGGGGGCGTTGGAAGGCCGTGAGAACGTTGCATGCAAACGACCACGTCATTCGGTAGTGCAGCAGGGGGCGCGATGACCGAAGAAGAATATCGCCCTCGAGAAGACGAGCCGTTTATGAATGAACGGCAGATCGAGTTTTTCAAAAAGAAGCTGATCAGCTGGCGTGACGACATCCTTCGGGAATCCAAGGAGACCTTGTCGCACCTGCAATTGGAAACAGAAAATCATCCGGATCTTGCCGATCGCGCCTCTTCCGAAACGGACAGGGCGCTGGAATTGCGGACCCGTGATCGTCAGAGAAAGCTGATTTCAAAGATTGATTCCGCTTTGCGCCGGATTGAAGACGGCAGCTACGGATACTGTGAGGAAACGGGAGAGCCGATCGGCCTTGCCCGCCTTGAGGCGCGTCCCATTGCGACATTGAGCGTCGAGGCGCAGGAGCGCCATGAGCGGCGCGAGCGGGTGCATCGGGACGACTGACGGCGAATTGGTGTCAGGCCCGGGAGGCGACTCCGTCCCCTTCGACGGGTTCTGCGTTCTTCAGCATGTCTTTGACCGCCGGCAGGATCTCGTCGACAGACGACACGCTGCGCCACGCCTCTGGAAGCCAGGTCGGTGTCAGGTTGTGAGCAACCGTGTGATCGATCAGCGCGAAGAATGGCGACCAGAAGTCGTTCAGATTGACGAATACGATCGGCTTGGCGTGGAGGTTCAGCCGCCGCCAAGAAATCAGTTCAATGACTTCCTCCAATGTACCCACACCGCCCGGCATGATCACAAAGGCGTCGGACGCCTGATACATGCGCTGCTTGCGGTCGTGCATGTTGGTGACCACCACGGTTTCCACCTCGTCATAGACGACCTCCCGGCTCCGAAGGAAATCGGGGATCACGCCCAAGACCTCGCCGCCTCCCGCATGGGCGGCTTTCGCCGCGCGCCCCATCAGGCCGACGCCGCCACCGCCGTAGACGAGACGCACTCCGGCGCGCGCGAGTGCGTGACCAAACTGTTGAGCGGCCTCCAGAAATGCCGGATCAGTGGTGTTCGAGGATCCGCAGAACAGGGCGATCGACAGGCTGTTGGAACCGGTCGTTGACGTGACGGCTCGGGGTGTGTCGACCATAAACTATGGATCCAATCCGAAAGTGGGGCGCAAGCCGGGCTTAGACCTTGTATCAGCGCTGGTTGACGATGATTTACCAGACTTGTGAAACGACATAGATCGACGACATTGCGTCGCATGGGATCCGATGGTTTTGAGCCGTTTTTGTCTTCCAGGCGCAACGTCGCCCGCTGCGTGGTCACCCGCGCTGATCGTGGCTCTGCTGGTCATGGCGTCCGGGTGCGCGCCGGATTCGGGGACGAATCGCGGGGCTCAGAAGGATCCCAAGGCTTCCGAATACGTCGAAACGCCTGCGGTGCAGTCCGCGCAACGCACCGCTGACGGACAGATTGCGATCTCGGGTCGCGCCGCGGCGAACGCGATCGTGAGACTGTCGGCGCCGGAAGGACAAAGCTGGGGCATGACGTCTGGAGCGGATGGCGCCTGGGCTTTTACGGCGCCCGTCGGCGCGTCACCCCGCATGCTGGCTTTGACGTCCGAGAGTGAAGGCCGTGTCGTGCATGTTGATGGTGCGCTGATCCTGCTTCCGTCGCCGGGACTTCCCCTCGTCATAGCGCGCCCAGGTTATGGCGCCGCGCCGGTGGCTAGCTTCAAGGGTAAGCCTGCGATTGTCGCGCTCGATTACGACAGCGGCGGCGGCGCGATGGTGGCTGGCGTCGCGCGGCCGGGCGCGCTGGTCAGACTGTTCATCGACGGACAGCCGGAAGGGGAAAGCCATGCCGACGCGCAAGGTCGCTTTTCAGCGCCGGCTGTGAAGCACCCGGTTACGCCGGGCGTTCACGAGGTGCGCGTTGAAACAAGCGACGGGGCGGTGATGGTGGCGGCCCGTGTGTCGCGGGTCGAGCCGCTCGGGTCCATGGCCTATCGTCCCGTCAGGGAAGAGGACGCTTGGCGACTGGACTGGCGGGCGGCGCAGGATGGCGTTCAATCGACCCTCGTGTTCGATTCCGCCGCGGCGCTCCTCGTGGGAGCCCGCCCTTGACGGTCGGTATGGCGAGACGGTCTCAGCCCAAGGGGGTGCGTGAAAGCTCTAAAGGGCGGATCGCCTTCTGGCGGGCCATGCGGGATCTGCTGCGGATTGTGCTGAGTTCGGGCGCGCCGAAACTTAGGCTGCGGCTCGGGGCCGCGCTGGCTTTGACGGTGGTCGGCAAATTGACCGGCGTGCTCGCGCCGCTTTTCCTGGGCGCTGCGGTCAACCGGCTCACCAAGGGTTCGGCCGCGGGGGTGCAGGCCGCGTACACGTTTGCGGCGCTTGTGCTGGGCTGGGCGACCATCCGCTTTATCTCAGCCGCCGCGCCACAGCTACGCGACATCGTGTTCGGCAAGGTCGCGATGGCGTCGCAGCGGCGCGCGGCGGCGGACGCCTTCGCTCACGCGCTGTCCCTGTCAATTGATTTTCACCAGAGCAAGCGCACCGGGTCGCTGGCGAGAACGATCGACCGTGGCGCGCGCTCGGTCGATTTCCTGTTGCGCGTGCTCGTTTTCAATCTGGCTCCGACTGCGCTGGAGTTGATCTTCGCCGCGGGCGTGCTCGCAAGGGCCTACAGTTGGGGTTTCTCGGCCGTCGCCGTGGTGACGGTGGTGATCTATGGCGTGCTGACCTTCGCCATTTCCGATTGGCGGATATCCCATCGACGACTTCTGAATGAAGCGGACGCCGAGGCGTCGGGGCGATCTGTCGACGCGCTGATCAACTACGAGACGGTGAAGTCCTTCGGCGCTGAGGCGCGGATCGCCGCCGCTTACGATACGGCGCTCGAACGATACGGGGATGCGTCGGAGCAGGCCAATGTCTCTCTGGCCATGCTTAATATCATCCAGTCGGCGGTGATGAGCGCAGGGCTCGCGGGCATGGCGGTTCTGTCAGGCTTCGAAGCGGCGAACGGTCGCATGGGGCCGGGCGATGTGACGGCTTCCGTCCTGATCCTGATCTCGCTCTATGCGCCCCTGAACATACTGGGCTTCGCCTATCGGGAAATCCGCCAGTCGCTGATCGATCTGGAGGAGGTGACGGAGCTTCTGCAAAAGACACCCGACATCGCCGACCGAGATGACGCCGCCGACCTGCCGGCGACGATCGCGGGGCAGGGCGGGGCTCTTCGGTTCAGCCACGTCAACTTCCGGCATGACGCCAGAGCGGATGGGCTGACCGATGTGTCGTTCGACGTGGAAGCTGGCCGTACGGTCGCGCTCGTGGGGCCTTCGGGCGGGGGCAAGACCACCATCGTCAGATTGGCACTGCGGCTGATCGATCCACAGTCCGGCTCGATCGCGCTCGACGGCGTGGATGTGAGGGACCTGAAGCTCGCGGGGTTGCGGCGCGCCATCGCGCTGGTGCCTCAGGATGTCGCGCTGTTCAACGACACGCTGGCGGCGAACATCGCATTCGCGCGACCGGACGCGACCCGCGAAGACGTGGAGGCGGCGGCCGAGGCCGCCGAACTTGGCGACTTCATCCGCGGTCTGCCGGACGGTTACGCCACAAAGGTCGGCGAGCGCGGGCTGAAACTGTCGGGCGGCGAACGCCAGCGTGTGGGTCTGGCGCGGGCCCTGCTCGCGGACCCCCGCGTGCTCGTACTCGACGAGGCGACCAGCGCCCTCGACAGCCGGACGGAAGCGGCGATCCAGGCGACATTGCGCAAGGCGCGGGCCGGACGCAGTATGCTGGTGGTCGCCCACCGACTCTCCACCATCGCCGACGCGGACCTGATCCTGGTTCTGCGGGCGGGGCGGATTGTTGAACGTGGTCGACACGAAGCGTTATTGGCCTTGAACGGAGATTACGCCGCGCTTTGGCGAAAACAGACGCGCGATCTCGCGGCTGCACTTGAGGAAGAGGAAGCCTGATGAAGTATCTGCACACGATGGTGCGCGTGAACGACCTCGACGCGGCGAAGCGTTTCTACTGTGACCTGCTGGGTCTCCAGGAGGTCCGCCGTATCGACAACGAAGGCGGTCGCTTCACGTTGGTTTTCTTGTGCGCTCCGGATGACGTGGAGCGGGCGCGCCACGATCAGGCGCCGACGGTCGAGCTGACCTGGAACTGGGATACCGAGGACTATACCGGCGGGCGCAATTTCGGACACCTCGCCTATGAAGTGGACGATATCTATGCGTCCTGCGCGCGCCTGCAGGCAGGCGGCGTGACGATCAATCGACCGCCGCGGGACGGCCGCATGGCCTTCGTCCGCTCTCCGGATGGGATCTCCATCGAGCTGCTGCAGAAGGGTGGCGCTTTGCGGCCGGCGGTGCCGTGGAGCGACATGCCCAACGTCGGGGTCTGGTGAGCGACCGGCCATGGCGTTGATCCCTGATAGTTCCTCACTTGTCATGCTCGACTACGCCGGTGTGGCTGTGTTCGCCGCGACCGGCGCTCTGGCGGCGGCGAAGCGGGGACAGACCATCGTGACCTTCGCCCTGTTCGCCGCCATCACCGGTGTCGGCGGCGGCACCTTGCGCGATCTCCTGCTGGGCGCGCCGGTTTTCTGGGTGAGTGAGCCCCACTACATCGCCGTCTGCATCGCTGTAGCGGGTCTGATCTGGGCGTTCGGCGCGAGATGGCCCGGTCAGGAGGCGCTGCTGTGGCTGGATGCGGCCGGACTATCCGCCTATGCGGTTCTGGGCGCAGCGAAGGCGGCCAGTCACGGCGCGCCGCCGCTGGTGAGCGTGGCTCTGGGCGTGCTCGCCGCTACCTTCGGCGGCATTGTTCGCGACGTGGTCGGCGGTCGTCCCTCCGTGGTGCTGAGCCGGGAAATCTATGTCAGCGCCGCGGCGCTTGGCTCCGCCGTGTTTGTGCTCGCGAGGCTCGCCGGCCTTCAGGACGTCTCTGCAGGCGTGTTCGGCGTCCTGTCGTGCTTCGCGCTCAGGGGCGGGGCTCTGGCCTTCGGCTGGTCGCTGCCGGGCTATTCGGCCGGTGAAGAGGCGCCGCCGTCCGCCTGATCCGAAGACCTTAGGCGAACGGCGAACGGTCTTCGATTACTTGCCGGACTTCGCCGGGTGCTCGTCCGCATAGGCGCGGCCAGCTTCCTGGATCAGATACGCACGGACCGCGTCTGCATCGGCGTCATTCAGCACGCTCGCGAAACTGACCATGCCCAGGGACTTGCGCTCCCCGCCGAGTACAACGCCCTTGAACGCCTTGCTGTCGCCCAACAGGCCCGAGTAGCGCAGATCGGGGATCACCCCCGCGCCGATCGCGTTGTAG
>CAIUZX010000089.1 GCA_903903715.1 uncultured Caulobacterales bacterium | reverse complement strand
TGGACGGACTACTGGACGGGCGCGCGCCTTGACGAAGACACCGTCGAGGAAGCCTACAAACTGGACCGGTTGCCGGTGTTCGTCCGACCGGGCGCCATTCTGCCGCATCAACCTCTGGTCCAGAGCCTGACCGAGAAACCCTCCGAGCCCCTGGAGTTGCAGATCTATCCCGGACCGGACTGTCGGGGGCGCATCTACGCCGACGACGGCGAAAGCTTCGCCTACCGGCGCGGGGGCTATCTGTCGCAGACCGTCACCTGCGCGCAGACGGTCGACCGGCTTCTTGTCACCTTTGGTCCTCGCGAAGGGCGCTATACGCCGAACTGGTCGAGCCTGATCCTGTCGGTTCGCGGATGGAGCGGACGGGCGGTCACGGCGCAATACAATGGTCACGCCCTGCCGAGCAGCGGCGGCGGGTTCATAGCTGAAGCAAAGGATCTGGCCAGGGGCGGGGTCGTGGTGATCGGCCCCTGACCAGACGTTTCAGGCGCTGGTTTCGATCTATTCGAAGCCGACGAACGTGATGTGATCTTCGAGGGCGACACGCTCACGCTGGAAGTTGTTCACCGGCGACGACTCATCCCGAAAGCCGATGGCGATGCCGCAGAACAGCATCGTGTCGTCGGACAGGCCAAGGTGCGTCTTAATCGTGCGGCCGTAGTTGCCCATGTACTCCTGAGGGCAGGTGTCGAGCCCTTCGCCGCGCAGAAGCAGCATGATTGTCTGCAGCCACATGCCGACGTCCGACCACTGGGCTTCCTTCATGAACTTGGGGAAGTGGCAGAGGAGCAAAACCGGCGCGCCGAAGGAGATCAGATTGGCCCGCACAAACGAGTCGCGCTGGTCTGCCGCGTCGCGGGCGACGGCCATCGCGCCGTACATCGCCGCTCCGACGGCCCGCAGGCGCGCCTGATACTTCTCGTGCTTGCCCGGCGCCGCCCAGTCGTATTCCGCCGGATCATCTGGCTGGCTGGCCATCAGGGTTTCCTGCAGCGCCTTCAGCGCCGCGCCAGTCAGAACGGTCGCTTCCCAGGGCTGGTAGTTGCAGCCCGAAGGGGTCATGCGGGCCTGATCGAGCACGCGCCGCAGGGTGTCGAGGGGGACCGGCTTGTCGGTAAAGGCGCGGATGGAGCGGCGGGTGGCGACGGCGTCAGCGACAATCATGGGGCATCCTTGTGCGTAGGTTATCGCCATTCACTAGCAGGTGCTGACGAACGGCGGGAGTCAGGAGGGCTAAAGGCGGAAGCAGGATACGTTGAGCTGCAGGTCGAACGTCCGCTTCTTGCGGTCGATGAACGGCAGGCGCGCGCCGTGCGGGCCGTTGATCACGTAGCGGAAGCCCTTGCGCGAGGCGATGTTCAAAAGGTCGCCCAGCATCTGATCCTTGCCGGGGACGCTGTGATACTCGAAGAACAGGTGTTCGACATTGTCGAGTTCATCCTCGATATCGAACATGACCGCGTTTTCAGCGCCCTCGATATCGATCTTCAGAAAGTCGACCTTCTCGTTCTGCAGCAGGGGTTTGAGACGTTCGGCGCGGACCACGGTCGCGAGGCCTTGCGCCCTCAGGTCGACCTCCGACGATCCGGCGAGAGAGCCTTCCGAAAAGAACCTGAGTTCCCCGTCCTCGGTCCAGACGGCGGCCTGGCGGGTGTCGACCTGGTCAAGCTGACTGGAGGCGACATTCTTGTTGAGCACCTCGAAAATGGTCGGATCCGGCTCGAAAGCTATGATCCGGCTCCTTGGGTGCAGTCTTTTGAAATAGAGGACGCTCAGCCCGATATTGGCGCCCGCGTCGATGATGAAAGGCGCAGGGGTCGGCGTGTCGAAGCGGTAGACCTCGTCCGCGAAGATTTCCTTCAGGGAGTGCAGGAAGCCCTTGCCGTCGGAATAGTGAAAGGGCTTGCCGAACAGGGATGTCGACCCCTGTTCCAGCGCAGGCTTCCCATGGATTTCAGCATATTGATCCGTGCTGATGATGTCGCCGATGGAGACCTTGCTGGTCTTTTTCCAGGGGAACTTGAACGTCTTGTTTTTGAGCACGTTGAAAGCCTGAATGGTCCTGAAAAGCCGCCCGCCGCGCCGAACCATGCCTTGTCCTCCGGGTGCGAGCAAGTTTCGGAACGTATGGGTGGACGACTTGCGGCATGGATCGGGTTCGTTAGAGGAGCCTTACCCATGTCGTTTCGCATCCGCGGTCTTGATCCCGCACCCTTCGCGCATTTCTTCGGCCTCGCCGATGAGGATCTCGCGGCCCTTGGCGTGACGCGCTTCATCGCGGACGCAAAGCCCGGCTATCCGGACCGCATCGAGGTACGCGACGTCGAGCCGGGGGAGGCGGTGCTGCTCCTGAACTACAAGCACCAGCCTGCCAGGACCGCCTACCGCTCAAGCCACGCCATCTTCATCCGCGAAGGGGCGGAGCGGGCGTTCGACGCCGTCGGGGCGGTTCCTGAAGTCATTCGCATTCGTCCGATCTCGCTGCGCGCCTTCAACGCCGAGGGCGAGATGCTCGACGCCGACCTCGTCGATGGAGCGGTGATCGAGCCGGTGATCGAAAGGGTCTTCGCAAATCCGGGTGTCGCCTATCTCCACGCGCACTACGCCAGACGCGGCTGCTATGCGGCGAGGATTGATCGCGCCTAAGCGACCTTTACGCCCGGTCCGACAGGTGATCTAAATCCGGGATGACACGCACCCTTTCCCTCGCCGCCGCCCTGTTCCTGTCCACGAGCGGCCTCGCCGTTGCGGACCCGTCCAGCTTTTCGGTCATCTCCGGCGGCAAG
>CAIUZX010000088.1 GCA_903903715.1 uncultured Caulobacterales bacterium | reverse complement strand
GCGTCTCGCGCTTCGCGCTCTGATTTCACAGGAGGACGTCGGCAACGGCATCGTCTTCTGCAATCGCAAGACTGACGTCGATATCGTCGCGAAGAGTCTCAAGTCCCACGGGTTCGACGCCGCCGCCATCCACGGCGACCTGGACCAGTCGATGCGGACACGGACCCTGGAAAGCTTCCGGAAGGGCGAGCTCAAGCTGCTGGTCGCGTCTGATGTCGCCGCCCGCGGTCTGGATATTCCCGCCGTCAGCCACGTGTTCAACTACGACGTGCCGTTTCATGCCGACGACTACGTGCACCGCATCGGACGCACGGGTCGTGCGGGGCGCACGGGCAAGGCCTACATGATCGTCTCGCCCAACGACGCCAAGGCTTATGACAAGGTGCTCAAGCTCACCAAGAAAGAGCCGGAAACCTTCAACTTGGAACTCGACTGGGCCTCCGTCGCGGGCGGGGAAGATCGCAGCCGCAGCCCTCGATCCTCCTCGCGCTCCAGACGTCCCGAAGCGACAGATCGTCCACGCCGAGAAAAGGCCCCGGCAAGACCGGCAGAGGCGACGCCTCCTCCAGCACCCGTTTCGGTCCCGGTCGAGCGTCCAGTCCACGCTACGGTAGCGGATGTTGAAACCCGCCGCGCGCCGCCGCCCCGGCCAGTTCCCCAGCGCACGCCTGTCAGCCGCCATGAGGACAACGACGGCGCTGTCGGCTTCGGCAATGACGCGCCCGCATTTCTCATGCGCCCCGTCTCACTGCCAGCCGCGCCAAAGAAGGCCCCGGCGCGCGCCAGCCGAGCCAAGCCTTCAGAAGACTGACGTCTTACAGGCCGAAAATCCTTCGGCCTGGCGCTGCTGCGCCTTGCCTAACAAACTGAGCGCCTTAAAGTTGACAGTGATCAGTTGGATGGGGGCCACAGAGCCCCATGGGGGATACTGCGGTATGAGCGCTCGGTTTGAAGGCACGGAAGACTACGTCGCCACAGGCGACCTGAAGGTTGCGGTCAATGCGGCCATCGCCCTGGAAAGACCTCTCCTGATCAAGGGTGAGCCTGGTACTGGCAAGACGGTCCTCGCTTATGAAGTGGCCAAGGCCCTGAACGCTCCGCTGCTCACCTGGCACATCAAGTCCACGACCAAGGCCCATCAGGGCCTGTACGAATATGACGCCGTCACTCGCCTGCGTGATAGCCAGCTCGGCGAAGAGCGGGTCAAGGATGTCCGAAACTACATCAAGAAAGGCAAGCTCTGGGAAGCGTTCGAGGCGCCGCAACGGCCGGTTCTGCTGATCGACGAAATCGACAAGGCTGATATCGAATTCCCGAACGACCTCTTGCAGGAACTCGATCGCATGGAATTTTTCGTCTACGAGACCAATGAGACCATCAAGGCCAAGGTTCGGCCGGTGATGATCATCACCTCGAACAACGAAAAAGAACTGCCGGACGCTTTCCTGCGCCGCTGCTTCTTCCACTATATCCGCTTCCCCGACGACGAGACGATGCGTCAGATCGTTGAAGTGCACTTCCCCGGCATCAAGCAGAAGCTGATCTCCGAAGCGCTCCGTATCTTCTACGACATCCGCAAGGTGCCGGGCCTGAAGAAGAAGCCGTCCACCTCGGAGTTGCTGGACTGGCTGAAGTTGCTGCTGGTGGAGGACATCGACGAAAGCGTGCTGCGCGAGCGGGACCCGACCAAGCTGATCCCACCACTTCATGGCGCTCTTTTGAAGAACGAGCAGGACGTGCATCTGTTCGAACGCTTGGCGTTCCTGGCCAAACGCGAAGGCAGCCGTCCCGGCGGCTGAGCTACTTCGCCTGATCCGCCAATACCGAGCGGATGAACTTGAGATCCTCGGCGATGCCATACGGCTCGTCGGGGGTCAGCCCCATCCGCACGATCACCAGTTCGCGCGACGGGATGATGTAGACGCGTTGTCCGAGATTGCCGGACGCGAAGAATGAGCCCGCCGGAAGACCTGCCGCGATCAGACCGGTGGCGTTGGGAGACCCGCCGGACGTCGTCCAGAACCCAGCGCCATATTGACCGCCCAAGGTCGGCCGCCGGGAAAACGCGACCCAGCCCTCCGGTAGGACGCGTACCTGCCCGATCATGCCGTCCTTCACGTAGAGTTGCCCGAGCCTCGCCCAACTTCTCGCCGGCGCAGCCACGTAGCTCGACATCAGCGGCGTGCCCGACGGATCGAAATTGATCGTCACGCCCGTCATGCCGAGAGGCTCAAACACTTCGCGACGGGCGAAACGCAGGAAGGACTCCGGCGTGCCTCCGACCTGGTTTTCGACAAGGCGCGCCAGAATCAAGGTCTGAGCGTCCGAATAGTGGAACTCAGCGCCCACTGGACGCTTCAAAGGGCGGTGGACGGAGGCGAGCACCGAGTCCCGCTCGTCATAGAGGACCTGAGAGGCGACGTCGAAACCGGATCCATTCTGGTCGACGGACAGGCCGCTTGTCATCCGCATCAGATGTTCCGGCGTGATCGGACCCCTGGGATCACCCCCCTTTCGCCAGAGCGGCAGGTTCGCAGGCGTGTGAATGTCTAGTTTTCCGTCGCGAACCAGCACGCCAACGAGGGCGTTGAGAACGGATTTGCTGGCCGACCAGCCGTTGATGGGGGTCATGACATCATAGCCCTGAGCGTAGCGCTCGGCCGTGACCCGGCCATGGTCGAGCACAACAACCGCTTTCACGCGCCTAGGCCGCTGAGCGTTGGTCTCTGTGAACAAATCATCCATCGCGCGGCGAAGCGCTTCAGTTCTAGGCGGCACGAGCGCAGGACCGGCGATATCCGGCAGGATCGCCAGCGAGGCGGGTTCTGCGCGCACCGGCTTCAACTCAGAGGGCGCGCCATACAGGATCTGGCAGCCACGGGCGGGCGTCCATTGCACGCGCTTGCGCACACCGCCGATCCAGGCCTGAACCACCCCCTTTTCCGGAGCGACTTCATAGTGGAGGAAGGGCGCCAGCCATCGCAGTCCCGGGCGCGGGGCGACGGACTCCTTGAAGGAAATATCCACGTCGCGACCCGTCACGAAGGTGCTCACACACAGATCCATCGCCGTCACGCCCACAGCGACCCGCAGCGCCCGGTCCGGCCGATAGACCGCGGCGGCCCAGATCATGGCGACTATAATCGCCGCCGACACCGCGTGCCGACGCCAGACCGCCCCATCGTCCACCTGACGGACCATGCGTCGACTCTCCCCCAAACTGGCGGCATCTTCGCACGCCCAGCCAGAAACGGAAAAGACTTGGCGAGGCGACTTGCATCCGCTGAGCCTGTCGGTGACAACGCGGCTCATGCCTTGCCCACCCGTCAGTCCCGACATAGAGCTCGACGCGCGCGGGCACCGGTGCCCCACACCGACCTTGAGACTTCGCCGCGCGCTCGAGACCGCAAAGCCAGGGTCTACCATCCTGTTACTGGCGGACGACCCCTTAGCGAGGATTGACGTGCCACACTTCGTCGCACAGACGGGTCAAAAACTGCTTGAAAGCGGCGAAGACGGAACCGGCCTTTGGTTCCGCATTCGGCGAGTCTAATCCTTACGGAACTTGAACTCGTGCTCCAGTTCGGCGGCGACGGCCGCGCCGAAAAGGATGCCATTCACGTTCCACGACAACCAGATAAGGAAGACGATCGCAGCGCCGAACGAGCCGTAGGTAGCGCCCAGATTGACGACCTTTGTCACGTATATCGCGCATAGCCACGACGCTGATAGTGTCAGGACGGTCGCACTGACCCCTGCGACAATTGCGGCGATCAGGCTCACCGGTCGATTTGAGATCGAATTACGATAGAGCCAGGTCAGACCGAACACCAGCGCCAGTCCCGCCCAGGTCCAGGGGTTCAGGAGCGCACCCCTTGGCAGGGCGCGCACATGAAGCGCCGAGGTCAGGAGGCGGGCCGCGACGGCGCCCACGGAGGCGAGGGTCAAAAGCACGAAGGACACCAGACCGACGAGCAGCGCCCGGATATTGAACGCGAAAGCCGCACGTTCCTTTACCTCGCCATAGACGAACTGCAGACCCGCCAGCAGCGCCTTCACGCCCCGATGGGCGGCGAAAACGCCGATGGCGAAAGACACCACGCCCTGAAAACTCAAAGCGCGCACGGACGTGCGGACGATCTTCTGCAACTCTGTGTGCACAAGACCCTGCACCGCAGGCGGCATGATCGCGCTCAGGGTCGCCGCCTCCGCCGCCGCTTTCGCCGGTGTGGTGAACAGGCTGTAGAGCGTGACGACGAGGGTCAACCCCGGAAACAGCGCGAGCAGCGCATAGAACGAGACGCCGCCCGCATAGAGCATGGCGTCACCCGACCGTAACCGGCCGACGGCTCGAACCAGCACTTGCCAGAAACGCGACACCAAGCGATAGGCTCCACTAGATCCGTTGCTCGCTCCGGCGAGGCGCGATGCGGCGCCTAGAGCGCGCCCGCCTCCTTGAGCGCCTTGACCTCGTCCGCCGTCAACCCCCAATCCGCCAGAGCCGCCTCGTTGTCACCGCCGATCTTGGGCGGCGGACCCTGGATTTGACCCGGAGTCGCCGAAAAGCGAGGGGCTGGCGCCGGCTGGACCACGCCTTCCACCGTCACGAAAGTCGAGCGGGCCACGTTGTGAGGATGGCTCGGCGCTTCTTCCAGGGAAAGCACCGGCGCAAAGCACACGTCGGTGCCTTCCATGACTGCGCACCACTCATCACGCGTCCTGGAGCCGATCACCGCCGCCAGCTTCGCCTTCAAGGTCGGCCACGCCGTGCGATCCATCTGATTGCTAAAGTCAGGGTCGGAAATTCCGGTCTTTTCAAGGAGAAGCGCGTAAAACTGCGGTTCGAGCGAACCGATCGCTACCCACTTCCCGTCCTGGCACTGATAAGTGTCATACATGTGCGCGCCGCCATCCAGGAGGTTGGACTTTCGCGCATCCGTCCAGACGCCCGCAGCTTTCATACCGTAGAACATGGACATCAAGGACGCCGCGCCGTCAGTCATAGCCGTATCGACCACCTGCCCCCGACCTGACGATCTGGCATGCACCAGCGCCGCCATCATCCCGAACGCAAGATAAAGAGCGCCGCCACCGAAATCGCCCACCAGATTGAGCGGCGGAACCGGCTTGTCCTGAAGTCCGATCGCATGCAGCGCGCCCGTTAGGGCTATGTAGTTGATGTCGTGACCGGCCGCCAGCGCCAGCGGACCCGTCTGACCCCAGCCGGTCATCCGGCCATAGACCAACTTCGGATTACGCTTTAGCGCGACTTCGGGACCAAGCCCAAGACGCTCCATCACTCCCGGCCGAAAGCCTTCAAACACGATATCCGCTGTCGCCATCAGGCGGAGACAGGTTTCGACCGCTTCGGGACGCTTGAGATCAAGCGCGACCGACCGACGGCCGCGTGCAGTGACATCCGCGGGCGAGCTCCGGCCCTGCCCTTTGCGGTCAATCCGGACCACATCGGCCCCCAGATCCGACAACAGCATGCCGCAGAACGGTCCAGGACCAATGCCTGCGAATTCGATAACCTTCACGCCCGCCAGAGGACCCTGCGCTGTCATCTTCCACACCCTTTGTCGCGTTTTAAACTCAGCGTTGACCCTATAGCGTCACCCAAGACCCTGACCAGATGGACGCAGCGTCAATTTCCACCAGAAATGATTCCCGCTAAGAGCGACAAGTCTTGGGAATTGCGCCGACAAGGCTCTATATGGGCCGTTATAAAGTTGTCCGGAGCGTTTCCGGGTCATAGGTGGGGCGGACAGTTTGGCGTTTAGCGATGCGCGCGTGGTCATCTATTCGCCAGGTCGCGACGCGTCGACGGCGGAAAGTCTGGCCACACTCATTGAAGGAATGGCCAGGCTGGCTTGGCCGGCGATCATCGTGCGTGATCCCGCGGCGGCGCTGGACCTGGTGCGCAACTCCGCCGTTCAGGCTGTCATGATCGACGCGCGTTCGGATCTCGACGCCGCCATTTCCGCCGCCATGGCGCTGAGAACCCATCTTCGACCCAGGGCGACACCCATCGTCGGACTGGGAGCCGCCGCAGCCGGCGCCGGAGCCCTCGAGGCGTTTGACCTGGCGCTCAGCGGCGATCTTCATCCGGCGCAGGCCGCCTTGCGTCTCGAGATGCTGGCCAGATCCGCTGTCGCTGAAGAAGAGCTGACGCTCAGGTCGGAAACCTTTGTCGACCGACTGCGCGCGCCCTTGAAAGCAGCGGCTTCGAAAGAGCCTCTTCAAATCCTTACGATAGGGGAGCCCTCGCCACGCTTCCTGCAACTGGATTATGAACTTCGCGCGCTCGGCGCCGAGACTACCGGCGCGTTTACCGCGTATACGGCGTTCGACTATCTTCACGAACAATCCTTCGACGCGGTCGTGCTGTGGTCCGGAGACACACACGCGGAAGCCTTGTCTATTGCCGGCGGCATGCGTCGGAACACGCGCCTGTTCCACATCCCGACGATCTTGACCCTGAAACCTGAGGCGGCGGTTGCACGCGCAGACGCATTCCACCGCGGCTTGTCGGATATCATTAACCCGGGCACCGGCGACCAGGAAACGGCCGCGCGGATCATCGCGCTTGCGCGCCGGTATCGGTACGAATCCGCGGTTCGCAGCGCGCTCGACATGTCGCGTTATGCGGGTCTGATGGAAAGCGCGACGGGACTATTCACCCGCGACCTGTTTGCGGCGCATCTTGCGCGATTGGCGCAGGCCGCCACAGCTCGCCGCCGCCCCTTGTCCGTCGCCGTCATGCGCATCTCGGATCGCCCGGAAGCCATTCGGGCGAGATCGAACGGTTGGCTCGATCAAGCCACGCCGCAGATCGGCTCCATGATCGGTCGCCTGGTGCGCATGGAAGACACCGCGGCAAGACTGGCGTCAGACGTGTTCGCGCTCGCCCTCCCCGCTGCAACGCATGCTGCTTGTAGGGTCGCCGCCGAGCGTGTCGCCGCCGTCATTGCCTGCACCGCCTTCGACGCCGGCGAGGAGCAACCCGCCTTTACCGTTGATTTCGACATCGGAGTCGCGCAGCTAGAACCGGGCGAGAGTGCGGCTCAAACACTGGAGCGCGCGGCCCGGTCGGTCCTATCGAGAGCCGTCAGCTAGCGTCTGAGAATCTAGGAAAACCAAGATGACCAAAGCCTCCACGCCCGATCTGGTCATCGACGTGGTGGCGGATGTCGTCTGTCCCTGGTGTTATCTGGGCTGGCGGCGTCTGAAGGCGGCGGCGGCGATGCGGCCCGCCCTGAACGTTGAACTGGTGTGGCGCCCCTTTCTCCTTGACCCGCAGATCCCGGAAGGCGGCGTGGATCGCCACGCCTACATGGCCAGGAAATTTCCCGATGCAGAGCGTCGTGCCGCCATTGGACGCGCCCTGGCTGAAGCAGCGCGTGAGGATGGCGTCACGCTCCACCTCGACAAGATCGCCATTTCCCCCAACACGTCCGCCGCGCACCGACTGATCCGCTGGTCGCAAGGGGATGGCGTGCAGGATACGGTCGTAGAGGGATTGTTCGCCGCCTACTTCACGGATGGGCGGGATATCGGAGAACCTGAAACGCTTGCGGACATTGGCGGCGCCAGCGGGATGAACCCGCTGCTCATTCTAGAACTTCTGTCCAACGGGTCGGACGCGGACGCTGTAGCCCGCGACCATGCCATCGCCGTGCGCGGAGGGATCACCGGTGCGCCCTTCATGATCTTCGGCCAGCAGTTCTCGGTCATGGGCGCCGAGTCGCCGGAAAAGCTGGTCCGCGCGATCGACACCGCAACGGCGCAGCGGCAGCACTGACCCCGATCAGGCGGCCGCGAGTTTCGCGAGTTCCGCCAGGATTTTCTCGGCCGCAGCCAGTCTCAAATCCGGCGCGTCCCACTCGCCCTTAACAACAAGCTTGTGGTCAGGCCGCAGCTTCCAAAGGACCTGGTTGCGTTGCAGGGCCTGCACCAGCGCCAGCGGGTTGGCGAACTGGTCACCGCGGAACTGGATGACCGCGCCTTTCGGCCCGATGTCGACCTTCTCCACTCCGGCCTGACGGCAGAGCCCCTTGATCGCGACGACCTTCAAGAGCTGTTCCGCCTCCTTCGGCACTGGGCCAAACCGGTCGATCAACTCGGCCGCCAGCGCCTCGCGATCTTCCGGGCGTTCAGCTTCCGACAGCCTGCGATACAGGGACAGGCGCACGTTGAGGTCGGGCACATAGTCCTCGGGGATCAGAACAGCCGCGCCGGCGTTGATCTGCGGCGACCAGCCACGCTCCGCCACGCTTTCGCCAGCGTCGCGGAGCTCAGCGACGGCGTCTTCAAGCATCTGCTGATAGAGTTCGACGCCAATCTCGCGAATATGCCCCGACTGCTCGTCCCCCAAAAGATTCCCCCCACCGCGAATGTCGAGGTCGTGGCTGGCCAGCTGGAAGCCTGCGCCCAGACTGTCGAGGGACTGGAGCACTTTCAGCCGCTTTTCAGCGCCCTCCGTGATCGTTCGGTCGGCGGGGGTCGTGAGATAGGCGTAGGCGCGCTGCTTCGACCGGCCCACGCGCCCGCGAAGCTGATAGAGCTGGGACAGGCCGAACATGTCGGCGCGATGCACGATCAAGGTGTTGGCCGAGGGAATGTCGAGGCCGGACTCGACGATTGTAGTGGCCAAAAGCACGTCATAGCGACCGTCATAGAAGGCGCTCATGACCTCTTCCAGTTGAGTTGGCGCCATCTGGCCATGACCCACAACGAAACGAAGCTCCGGCGTCTGTTCGCGCAGGAACCGCTCCATGTCCGCAAGATCTGCGATCCTCGGCACCACAACATAGGCCTGGCCGCCACGATACTTCTCGCGCAGCAGGGCCTCGCGCAGCAGGACCGGATCGTGCGGCGTGACGTAGGTCCGGACCGCCAGACGGTCGACCGGTGGAGTCGCTATGATGGACATCTCTCGGATGCCCGACAGCGCCATCTGCAAGGTTCGCGGGATCGGAGTCGCGGTCAGAGTCAGCATGTGCACGTCGGCGCGAAGCTCCTTGAGCTTCTCCTTGTGCTTGACGCCGAAGTGTTGCTCTTCGTCAACGATCACAAGGCCAAGGTCACGGAAGCTTACCTGCTTGGACAGCACCGCATGGGTGCCGACAACCACTTCGATCTCCCCATTGGCGAGACCTTCGCGGGTTTCAGAGGCCTCCTTGGCCGGAACCAGGCGAGACAGTTGGCGGACCTTTATCGGCCAGCCGGCCAGGCGCTCGCTGAACGTGCGGAAGTGCTGACGGGCCAGCAAGGTCGTCGGACAGACGATAGCGACCTGCTTGCCGCACATGGCCATGATGAAGGCGGCGCGCAGAGCGACCTCGGTCTTCCCAAAGCCCACGTCGCCGCAAATGAGCCGATCCATTGGCTTGCCGCCGGACAGATCGCCCAGCACATCGGCAATGGCGTTGAGCTGATCCTCTGTCTCTTCGTACGGGAAGCGCGCGCAGAATTCGTCAAACAGCCCCGACGGCGGGTCGATCCGTTCGGTGGTGCGCAGTTCACGTGCGGCGGCGAGGCGGATGAGCCCCTCCGCCATATCCCGAAGCCGTTCCTTGGCCTTGGCCTTGCGGGCCTGCCAGGCTGCGCCGCCTAGCCGGTCAAGCTGCACACCCTCAGCGTCGGAACCGTAGCGCGTCAGAAGGTCGATGTTCTCCACGGGAAGGTAGAGCTTCGCCTCCCCCCCGTACTGCAGATCGAGACAGTCGTGCGGAGCCCCGTTCACTTCGAGCGTCTTCAGGCCGGTATAGCGCCCGATGCCGTGGTCGATGTGGACCACCAGATCCCCGGGAGCCAGCGCAGTCGCTTCAGCCAGAAAGTTCTGCGCGCGTCGCTTACGCCTTGGACGGGCGAGCCGGTCGCCCAGCATGTCGGTCTCGGAGATGACGGCGAGACTATCCGTCTCGAAGCCGTGCTCGATAGGGAGTACGGCGCGCTGCGGCGGCTTGCCGCGAGCGCCTGCGACGCCAAAGCTCAGGGCGTCCGTATATGAGGTCGCCAGCCGGACATCTTTGAGCCCGTGATCGCCAAGCATCGTGCTGAGGCGGTCCGACGATCCGTCGGACCAGGAGGCGAAGAGCACCCGCCTTCCCTTGCTCCCGAGCGCCTTGGCGTGGGCGGTCACTGCTTCAAACAGATTGACGCTATCCTGGGCCCGCTCGGCGGCGAAGCTACGACCGGCTCTCGCGCCGAGATCAGCGACCACTGCAGACGGCTCTTCGACAAAGGGCGTGAACTGGCGCACCGGGTGCACGGCGACTTGAGAGGTCCAGTTGTCCTGATTGAGATAGAGGGACCCTGGCGGCAGGGGGCGATAGTTCGATCCGCCGCGCACCTGCGCAGCTTCCCTGCGCGCGTCATATGCGTCCTCGACCATGGAGATGCGTTCCTGAACCGCATCCTCAGCCATGTGATCGAGCAATATGAGCGGGCCGTGACCGAGATAATCGAAAACAGTCTCGGTCTGCTCGTAGAACAGCGGCAAATAGTGCTCCATCCCGCCGCGCCGACCGCCTTCGCTGACCGCCGCGTAGAGCGGATCATCGGTCGCGGCCCCGAACAGCTGGATGAAGCCATTGCGAAAGCGCGAAATCGCGGCCTCGTCGACCAAGGCTTCGCTGACGGGCAAAAGCTCCACCCGGTCGAGCTTGCAGGTCGAACGCTGGGTCATGGGATCGAAGCCGCGGACGGCGTCGAGGGTGTCGCCGAAGAGATCGAGGCGAACAGGCTCCGTCGCGGCGGGTGGAAAGACGTCGATCACGCCCCCCCGGATGGCGAACTCACCCTTTTCCGAAACTGTCGCCGCACGAACATAACCGTTCACAGCGAAGTAACGCTCAAGCTTGGCGATCGACACATCGTCGCCGATCTTGGCCCGGAAACTCGCCTCACGCAGAACCTTCGCCGGGGGCAGACGTTGCAGGACCCCCGAAGCGGTGGCGACAACGATCAGCGGTGAAGAATCAGCCTTGCCGCGCGACGCCAGTGACCAAAGCGCCGCCATTCGGCTCGCCGAGACCCCAGCGCTCGGCCCCACGCGGTCATAGGGAAGACAGTCCCAGCCGGGGAAACTGACCACCTCAAGCTCAGGATCGAAGAAGGCCAGCGCGTCCACAAAGCTGTTCGCCCGGGAGAGATCTCGCCCAACAAACAAGGTCACGCCGCCTCTGGCTCGCGCCAATTGAGCGGCGGCCAATGCGTCAAAACCTTCGGGCGCGCCGCACAGAGTGATACGACCAGACTGGGAGGCGAGCCGCTTCATTTCAGCGGGCAACGTGGAGGCGACAGTCATGCGACGTTCATCAGCTTCCGAGATCTGTTCGGGTCCCGCGCGCCTCGAAACGGAAGGCGCTGATCCGTTTCAGAAGCGGCGTGTCGAACGCCTGTGGCGCTGGCTCACGACCGATGATCCAGGCGTACAGAAACTGATCCGGCTGCTCGAGCAGGACTTCCAACTCGTCCAGCTCAGCTTCGCTCAGCTCTCGCCCGTACGTATCGACGAAAGGACCTAGAATAAGGTCGGCCTCCCGAAACCCCCTGCGCCAGGCGCGGAATTTCAGCTTCTTGAGCCGGTCGGAATCTGTTGAATCGTGCTGCATGAAAACCTGAATTTTCGTCGACGATGCGACGCGCCTGTTTAACGGAAATCGCGGCGCGGTCTATGGTGGTCAGATGCGTCCGCAAAGTCTTTTTCCTCTCTACGCGCCGGTGGCGAGCCTGAAGGGCGTTGGCCCCAGGATCGCCCCGCTGGTGATCCGGGCTGCGGGGCCGATCGTGCGCGATCTCGCCTACCTGGCCCCGACCGGGCTCATTGAGCGGCGAGCGACACAGGTTGCGGGCGCCGCCAATGACGAGATGGTCCTCCTTGAAGTCGTCATTGAGGGGCACCTGCCGCCGCATCGGAAAGGCCAGCCATGGCGGATCAGAGCCTATGACGACTCGGGCGCCGTGACCTTGGTCTGGTTCCGAGGCTTTGGCCCTCACTTGGAGCAATCCCATCCGCCCGGATCGATCCGGCTCGTGTCCGGCAAGGTGGAGCGGTTTGGGAGCGACCCGCAAATTGCTCACCCAGACCATCTTTTGCCGGTCGAGCGCCGCAGCGAGATCCTTCTGGTTGAGCCAGTCTATCCGGGGACAGCAGGTCTTTCCCCGCGCGTCCTGAGGCGGCTGGCCGCCAACGCCGCCGAACGCGCCCCGGAGCTCGCCGAATGGCAGGACGCAGCCTGGATCGAGCGTATGGGCTGGCCAGCCTGGCGCGACGCTCTGATGTCTCTACATAACCCCGCATCGCGGGCTGATCTCCAGCCGACAGCGCCATCGCGGCAAAGGCTCGCTTTTGATGAGCTGCTGGCGCATCAACTGGCCATGGCCAGACGAAAGGTCCTACGCCGTGCGGAACCTGCTGACCCGGTGAGGCAGGGAAACTGGGCGAGCCGTTTGCAGGCCGACCTGCCCTTCCAGCTGACCGGCGCGCAGCTCCGCGCAGTCGCGGATATTCGGGCGGACCTTGCGTCGGGTGAGCAAATGCGGCGGCTACTGCAGGGCGATGTCGGCTCTGGCAAGACGGTGGTGGCCCTGCTGGCGATGACCGATCTGGCTGAAGCCGGTTATCAGACGGCCTTCATGGCGCCGACCGAGATCCTGGCCCGTCAACACTTTGAAAGCATCACCCAACCTCTTGCTTCTATGGGTATAAATACAGTTCTTCTGACGGGACGTGATAAAGGCGCGGCGCGAGCTGAGAAACTGGTCATGCTCGCGACCGGAGACGCACAGGTCGCGGTCGGCACTCACGCACTGTTCCAGGAGGAGGTGATCTTCAAGGCCTTGGCGATGGCCATCATCGATGAACAGCACCGCTTCGGTGTGGCGGAGCGGCGGCGCCTGATGCGCAAGGGCGGAAGCGTTCACCTCCTCGCCCTGTCCGCGACACCGATCCCGCGCACGCTGGAACTCACCCTTTTCGGCGATCTCGACGTCTCGCGCATCAATGAACGCCCACCGGGACGACAACCGGTCACGACCACAGCGACACCTCTGGCCCGGATCGATGATGTGATCGCGAGGCTGGC
>CAIUZX010000087.1 GCA_903903715.1 uncultured Caulobacterales bacterium | reverse complement strand
TCGAGGCCATTGAGATCCGGCGCGCTGATCGGCGCCCCCATCAAGGGTCGGATATCCGGATCATGCGCCCACTGCGCAAAGATGTTCAGCCCAAGCAGGCCCCAGCCGAAATTGACGCCGAGACCGCAATTCAAGAGCACGTCGCGCATGGAAGCCGCCGAATAGGCCCGGGGGCGCGCTCGAAGCTCGGCCTCAGCCGGCCCGACTCAACGCCCAGGCGATGGAAGGTCGGCGGCAGTAGACCGAACCCTCCCCGCTCCAGCAACCCGGCAAACAGCGCCTACGAGGAAGGTCCCCGCACCAGTCGTCCGGGAAGCGCGCCAGTATGGACGCCGTCGCGGTAGGTCACCTCTCCCGCCACCAGCGTGGCGCGATAGCCCTGCGCCGTCTGCATCAGCCGCCGCCCACCGGCCGGCAGGTCGTAGACGACCTTCGGGCTGTCGGCGGACAATGCGTCATAGTCGATCAGGTTGATGTCCGCGCGAAGCCCGGCCGCGATCCGGCCGCGATCGCTCAAGCCCACCAGCGCCGCCGTGTCGGCGGTCTGGAACCTGACCATGTCCTCGACCGAGAACCGCTCCCCCCGCGTCCGGTCCCGCGTCCAGTAGGCGAGGTTTGTGGTCGGGAAGCTCGCGTCGCAGATCATGCCCACATGGGCGCCGCCGTCTGACAGCCCCGGCGCGGTGTCCTTGTGCCTCAGCATCGCAAAGGCCGGGTCCAGCGAGTGATTGGCGTAGTTGAGGAAAGGCACGTAAATCATGCCGCGACCGTCATTTTCCAGCAGAACGTCCAGCGCGATCTCCTCGACGGAGCGGCCAGTTTTCGCGGCAATGGCGGCGACGCTGTCTTCGGGCAGCGGCTCATAGTCGAACGCCGCGTGCATGGGGAACATCTTGTCGAAGGCGGTCAGAACGCCGCCTGCAAGCGGGTTGGACGACGCCCCGCCCTCCGCCACCAATTGCGCCCGGAAGGCGGGATCCCGCATCCGCTCGACCCGCGCCGCGAGCGGCAGGTCCGCGATCTCGCGATAGCTCGGACGCTGAACGAACGGATGCGCGGTCAGCTCAAGTCCGAAAAGAAGCCCCACAGGCCGCCCGCAGACCTGCGCCTTGATCGGCAATCCCTCGCCGGTCGCCGCCTCAAGGTTCGACAACAGCTTGCGCCAGCCATCCGGCGCCCTCGGCGACTGCAGAAGTGAAAACGAAAGCGGCCGACCTGAGCGCTGCACCATCTTTCTGAGGAGCGCGAATTCGTTTTCGACATCCGCGAAGTCCGACACCACCTGCAGGACGCCCCGCCCGGCGCGGCCAAGCCCCTCGGCGATGCCGCAGAGCTCTTCATCCGCCGCTGTAAGGGTGGGCGTCGGCTCGCCCGTGCTGGTGCGGTGGTTGAGGGTGCGCGAGGTGGAAAAGCCGATGGCCCCCGCCCGCGCCGCGGCTTCGGCGATGGCGCTCATCTCGGCGATGTCCTCAGCCGTCGCAGGCTCCCGATCCGCGCCGCGCTGGCCCATGACGAACACCCTCAGGGCCGCATGCGGGAGCTGAGCCGCGACATCGATGTCGAACCGCCGACCGGCGAGGTGATCGAGATAATCCGGAAAACTCCG
Organism: uncultured Caulobacterales bacterium; assembly: GCA_903903715.1. Classification (GTDB taxonomy): domain Bacteria; phylum Pseudomonadota; class Alphaproteobacteria; order Caulobacterales; family Caulobacteraceae; genus CAIMFV01. The sequence goes on along the minus strand of CAIUZX010000087.1, from coordinate 830 downwards.
CCAGTCCCACGACAAGCCTTCGGTCAGGACCGGAAACGGGATGTCCTCCACCCCTTCCATCAAATGGATGAGCCGGTCATGGTCTTCAGGGCGGCAGGGGGCGAAGCCGACCCCGCAATTGCCCATCACCGCTGTGGTCACGCCATGCAGCGACGAGGGCTGAAGCCGCTCATCCCAGGTCGCCTGCCCGTCATAGTGGGTGTGAACGTCCACGAATCCCGGCGTGACCAGCAGGCCCCGCGCGTCGATCTCGTCGGCGCCAGAGCCCGCGACCTCGCCGACCGCGACAATCAGGCCATCCCGGATCGCGACATCACCTTGGAAGGCGGCGGCGCCCGTCCCGTCCACGATCGTTCCGCCGCGGATCACGCGATCATACTGAGGCGCCATGGTCGTCTCCCGAGCATCGTTCTGTTTTTTTCAGCCTGCGCCCTCGCATTTTGGGGGTCAAGGCGGCAATGAACGCAAATTCTTTGCGATTTGGGCGTAGGAAGTTCGACGTCACGGGTTGTTTTCACCTCGCGACTCCAGCAAAAGAGTTTCTATGTCGACGATCCTCGCCATTGCCGCCTTTATCACCTGCGCGCTCGCCGCGCGGGCGGGCGCAGCATCGCGGGTCCGGGTGGCGACGATCGCGGCGCGAATTCGTCGCCCCTGAGCGCAGGGCCTGACCGGCGCACCCGGTCTCCAGCCGCTCAGGGGAGTTCATGACAGCCGCCGCATCGCCTGACATACCCTTCTTAAGGATCGTTCTTTCCCATGACCGTCCAAAGTTCCGTCAAGACCGCCCCCACGACACATCGCACCGCGAACCTGAGCTTCGAGGATAT
>CAIUZX010000086.1 GCA_903903715.1 uncultured Caulobacterales bacterium | reverse complement strand
TGGGTGTGATCGCCGTCGTCAATGATGATGCCGTTGCCGTCGGTGGTGTGACCGTTCGAGTGGGAGATGTTCTCGTCCACCACATCGTTCTGATTGTCGAAGGAGACGTTCTCCCGGATCAGATTGTGCACCCCCGACGCTGAGTCGACCGCCTCGGGGTGATAGAGGGAGATGCCGGAGCACTGCCAGGGCGAGCGCCGCGCATTGCCGTAGACAGTGTTGTGCGTGACGGTCAGGTAGTCTGTATACTGAGCAGCCACGCCGCCGCATCCGGAATCGTGCAGGACGTTGTCGTCGATGGTGACGTGGTGATTGTGCTTGCCCACCGCGACGGCGCTGCCCCAGTCGGTCGCGTGCGCATCGAGGCCCTTCACCACGATGTAGCTGCCCCGGATGTCCACCGCGTCGCCCGGCGCCTCGATCTTCGGGCGGCCGTCGCCGATGACGGTGATGGGCGCCTCCCGCGTGCCGGAGCGGCTGAGGGTCAGAGGCTCGTTGTACTTGTGTCCATAGATGTGCAGCACGTCACCCGGGGCAAGGTCGCGCACGGCCTGGGCGAGGGTGAGGAACGGATGGGCGCGGCTGCCGTCGCCCACCACATCGCCGCGGACCTGGTCCACATAGAGATCCCTATGCGGGGCGGCGCTTGCGGTCGATGCGAGGAGCGCTGCGATCAGGGGGGCGGCGATCATTGCGGTGCGGACTGAGTCAGAATGTGGATCGGTGTCATGATGAGGATCTTCAAATCGAGGGCCAGGGACCAGTGGTCGATATAGTCGATGTCAGACTCGACCCGGGCCACCAGCTGCTCGGTGCGGCTCAAGGGGCCGCGATGGCCGCGGATCTGGGCGAGCCCCGTCATGCCGGGCTTCACCCGATAACGCTGCATGTAGTTCGGGGTGATCTCGACCCCCAACCGGTCCTCGGTGCGCATGCCGACCGGGTGGGGCCGCGGTCCCACCAGTGACAGGTCGCCCTGCAGCACGTTGAACAGCTGGGGCAGCTCGTCGATGCACGAGGTGCGTAGGAACCCGCCGATCCTGGTGACGCGGGAGTCATTCTTGCCGACCTGCCGCGCGCCGCTCAGGTCCTGGTCCCGGACATAGAGCGTGCGGAACTTGTAGATCCGGAAAACGCGACCGCCCTCGCCGAAGCGGTTCTGGGTGAAGAGGATCGGGCCTTCGCTGTCCAGCCGGATCAGGACGGCCACAACAAGCAGAAGCGGCGCGCAGAAGATGAGCATGATCGCGGCGACGACGAAGTCCAGCGTGTCCTTGGACAGACGCCCCAAACCCTTGATCGGAGAGGGGCCGATCTCGGTCATCGCATCATGGGCGGGGTCCCTGGGGCGCGCGCCGACATGCATTACGGGGTGGGTCATCTGGCTCATCCTGGGACACCCGGACAAATGGTCGCAGGCCTGACCGCAAAAAGCCTGCCGCTGCGCCGTCAATCACCATCGGTTGCGGCGCGCAACTCAATAGACGGCCCTTCATTCCCGGAAAATCGACTGCAGTCTGCAGTTCCTGGCGGGGGGCGAATGGCATGTGGCTTGCCCCTGCCTGCGCATCCGCGAGGATTTTGTGCAAAGGCGAGACCTTTTCCATGTTCAATACTGACATTGCGCCCCCTCCGGCGCGGGCTGAGCGGACGAATATCCTCGGGATTGGCGTCATACATGCCGACATTCCGACCGTGCTCGCCCGCATGCAGGGCTGGATCGCCGGTCGCCGGAAGGCCTTTGTCTGCGTGCCCGACGTGCACCTGATCATGCAGAGCCAGTGGGACGCTGAGCTCCGCCAGATCCTGAACAGCGCCTCGATGACGGTCACCGACGGCATGCCGCTGGTGTGGTTCTGCCGCCTGGCGGGACATCTCAGGACGCAGCGCGTCTACGGGCCGGATCTTTTGCTCGCCTCCTGCGAGGAGGGGCTGGCGCACGGGCGGCGGCATTACTTCTATGGCGGCGCCGAGGGCGTGGCCGACGCGCTGGTCGCCCGCCTGAAGGCGAAGTTCCCAGGCCTCGTCGTGGCCGGAACCTACTCCCCACCGTTCCGCGCCCTGAGCGCCGAGGAGGAGTTGGCGGTCGCGGCGGAGATCGACGCGACGTCGCCCGACGTCGTCTGGGTGGGCCTCGGCGCGCCCAAGCAGGAATACTGGATGCAGCGCTTTCGCGGCCTGCTGCAGGCCCCGCTGCTGGTCGGGGTCGGCGCGGCGTTCGATTTTCACTCGGGCGCCAAGCCCCAGGCGCCGAAGTTTATCCGTTCCGCCGGGCTCGAGTGGGTCTTCCGTCTTGTGACCGAGCCGAAGCGCCTCTGGCCGCGCTATCGCAAGGTGATCCCGGCCTTCCTCGCCGGCGTCGCCATGCAGGGCCTCGGCCTTCGCACCTACACCCTCGACTGAGCGGGCCCCGACGCGCATGGACGGGTCCGCAACAAGCAAGCGCGTGACGGCGCCGAAGGACGTGCTGATCTTCAGCGCGGGCGGGCTGGAGCACGGCGGCGGCATCGGCCGGATGATCGGCTACATGCTGGACGCCTGGCCGAGGGGCTGCCGACGGCCGAAGCCCAAGGTCGTCGACACCCGCGGTCCGCCGCGCCGGGTGTTGGCGCTCGTCATCTTCGCCCGGTCGATCCTTCAGCTTGTTCAGGCGGGCCTGACGACCCGGCCCCTGATCTACATCCACATCGCCGGACGGGGATCGACCCTGCGTAAAGCGATCCTGACAGCGGTGGCGCGCGTGTTCAGACTGCGCATCGTGCTGCATCTGCACGACTTCGACTACAAGGCCTTCCTCTCCACGCTTCCGGCTTCGGCGTTGGGGCTGATCGGCTGGGTGTTCCGCTCGGCGAGCGCTGTGGTGGTGCTGGGGCAGGCGGATCGCCAGACCGTGACGCAGGTGCTCGGCGTCTCTCCGAGTGCGGTGGTCGTTGTGGCCAATTGCGTCCCCGCGCCGACGATCGAGGCGCCCGTGCGCCCGCCCGGCGGACCGGTGCAATTCCTGTTTCTGGGCGATCCCAGCCGCCGCAAGGGCGTGCACGATCTGCTCGCCGCTTTCTCGCATCCCAGCCTCTCCGGCGAAGGTGTCCCGCCCTGGCGCGCGGTGATCGCGGGCGGCGGCGCGGAAGTGGACGGATTTCGCGAGGCGGTTTCGGCGCTGGGCCTTGGCGACCGGGTGAGCCTGCCGGGCTGGGTCGGCCGTGACGAGGTGCAGACGCTTCTGTCCGGCGCCGACGTGCTGGTCCTGCCCTCCTACGGCGAGGGCATGGCCATGTCGGTGCTTGAGGGGATGTCCCACGGCCGTTGCATCGTGTGCACGCCGGTCGGGGCGCTCGCCGAGGTGATCGAGCACGGGCGGTCCGGACTGCTGGTCCAGCCGGGGGACGTCGAGGGCCTCGCGGGCGCCCTGCGCGCGACGCTCGACGATCCCGAAGTGCGGGAGCGGTTGGGGGCGCAGGCCAACGCCCGCTACCGCACCCATTACGATGTCCTCGCCTACCCTGAGCGCATCAACGCCGTCTTTGATCTCGCCGAAGCGCGCCCGGGCCTTGTGTCCCTCGCGACGCCCTGTGAAGAGCCCCGGGCATGACCGAGGCGGGGCCGCCAGGCGCCTATCCCTTACTGATGAATGGTTGCGCGGCGTGGCTGCATGCGCCGACGGGAGCGCGGCGGTCCGATCTTGGCGTTGTGCTGTGCCCGGCGCTCGGGCGGGATGAGCGCTGCACGCACCGGCCCTTGCGGATCCTGGCCGAGCGGCTCGCCCGCGCCGGTCACCTCGTGATCCGCTTTGATCTTCCGGGCTTCGGCGACTCCGCGGATACAGACACGGCGGCGGACGCCCTGCCGTCCTGGATCGCCGCCGCTCAGGCCGCGTCAGACCTGCTGCGCCGTCACGGCGTCAAGCACGTGACGCTCGGTGGTTTCAGGTTCGGCGCGACCCTCGCCGCCCTCAGTGCGCGGGAGGGGGAGCGGCTGTTGCTGATCGCCCCTGTGGCGTCGGGGCGCTCCTGGATCACGCGCCAGCGCTTCGCCGCGGGCCAGAGGGCGCAGGCGCGAGACGAGGCCTGCCAGGCCGGGCTGGACGCGGACGGCGTCCTCCTATCGAAGGCCACCTGCGACAGCCTGTCGATGGTCGACCTGCAGACGGGAGCCGCGCGCCTGCCGCCCACGATCCTCTCGGTTTCCGGGCGGGGCGGTGACAAGCTCGCCGAGGCGCTGGCGGTCCGCTGCGAGACGTTTCAGCAGATCGACTTTCCCGGCTACGCGGAAACCTTCCTCGATTCCGCGGAGAACGTCGCTCCGCTGGCCCTGTTCGATGAGGTGTCGGCGTTGCTGGCCGCCCAGTCGACCCTGGTCGATGCGGGTCCGGTCCAGGCGCCCCCGACCCCGGTCCTCGACAGCGAAGGATGGAGCGACCACTGGATCCGCCTGGATCTCAGGGGCGAGTCCGTCGCCTTCGCCAATCTGACCGTCCCGACCGTCTTTCCGGCGGCGCCGAAGCCTGCCGTCATCTTCCTCAACACCGGCGGCGACAGCCGCGCCGGCATCGGGCGCTTCGCCGCGCGGGCGTGCCGCGACCTCGCCCAGGCAGGTCACGCCTGCCTGCGCCTCGACTTCGCCGGGATCGGCGACAGTCCGGAGCCTCCGGGCGTTGAGCGGGCGCACCTCTATGAGACCCCGCGCAAGAGCGAGATCGACGCCGCCATCCGGTTGCTGCAGGCCCGCGGGCATGAGGATATCCGCATCCTGGGAGTCTCGGCGGGAGGCTATCACGCCCTGCAGGCCGTGCTCGACGATCCGCGTGTGCGCGGCGCCTTTTGCGTCAACACCGTCGAGTTCGTCTGGCGGGTCGGCGACAAGATGCGCATCGGCTCGAACCGCTGGGGCCGGAGCACGCGCTTCTATGCGAAGGAGGCCGTGCGCGCGTCGAGCTGGGGCCGGCTGCTGCGGGGGGAGATCCAGGTCGGCGCGGTCATCAAGGCGCTGGCCACCAACCTGTCGGCCCTGCGCCTGCCGGAATCCTTCAGCCGGGAAAGCCGCGACCTCTCCCGCCGCGTGGCCGCTGCTTCGGCGCGGGGCGCCCGTGTGCATGTGTTACTGGGGGTCGAGGACGGCGCGATGGACGAGCTCTTTTCCCACTTCGGCTCCGGAGGGCGTCGCTTCGCCCGTCTGCCGGGCATGACGTTGACCATGAACGATGAGCTCGACCACGGGCTCGTCTATCGCCGCAGCCGCGACATCGCCTTCTCGGACCTGAAACGCTGGCTGGCCTGATCCGGGTTCAGCGGCCGAAGGCCGTGCGCAAGCGGGCGGGGGCTATGTCCAGCGCATCGTCGATCAGGCTGCGCACATGGCCAGGCGCGAGCAGCAGTACGCCGCCCACATAGATCACGCCGCCCATTGTCACGAGGACCGGCAGGGTCAGGATTCCGCTCAGATGGGCTGACACCGGCGGGACGGCGAAGTCCACCGCCAGCGCCATCGCACCGGCGGCGACGGTCGGTCCGGCGAGGGCGCGGAACAGGACTCCAAGGCCGATCTGAGCGTGGATCCTGAAGAAGGCGATGGGGACCAGCATGAGGAGAACGAGGCGGAGGAGCAGGGCGGCGCATGTGGCGTTCAGGCCGAAGGGCGCAGCGATGGCGGCGGCGGCGAAGGTGGTGATGGCGAGCCCGAGCTGGATCCGCTGATCCAGCCAGAAGATCCGAAGGCCCATGAACAGGGCTGATGCAGCATAGAAGATGGTCCAGGGCAGGATGGTCAGGGCCATCAGCTGGGTGGCGATCACGGCGCCCTCCCACTTGGGGCCGAGCCAGGACTGGAAGAGCGGCTGGGCGACCGCCGCGAGGCCGAGCGCCACGGGGAAGGCCACCAGGGCGAGGCGCCCGACCAGGGCTTCGAAGGCGTCCGATATCGCTTTCTGGTCGCCGTGCAGGCGCAGGAATTTGAGGTGCGCGACGTGCGTGGCGGGATAGAGCAGGACCTGGCACATCAGATCGCTGATCCTTGCGGCGATGGTGAAGAGGCCAAGGGCCGTCGGGCCGATCACGCTGGCGATGATCACGCGTGGGGCGAGGGCGGCGACCCAGGTCCAGCTCCTTGCGAGGGCGACGCTCAGGGTGCAACGGTAGAGATCTTCAAAGGCGCTCCTGCGCCATGCGAAGCGGAAGATGCTGCGCGAGGCGGCCCACAGGATCGCCGTCTCCGCAGCCCTCTGGACCAGGATCTGCGCGACCAGCGCCCACACCCCGCCGCCGTTCAGGGCGACCATCACGCCGGCGGCGCCGCCGATGGACAGGCCGAGGATAGAGCGTAGTGCGAACTGCTGGAACTGCATCTCCCGCTTCAGATAGGCGACGGGGCCGGCGGTCATGGCGCCGAGGACCGGAATGGGGCTCAGCGCCGCCATCACCCACACCAGCTCGGGATCCTTGACCAGTATCGACAGGGGAAAGCTCGCCAGGAACACGAGCGCGCTGGCGAGGATCGATGCGGCGACATTGGTGAGATTGGCGACGCCGTAGTGGCTGTCCGTCGGCTCGCGCAGCAGCAGCAGCGCCTCGCCCATCGCGTCCGTGAAGATCGCCTCCAGCCAGGCGTAGGCCGCCATGGCCAGCGCGAACACGCCGTAGGATTTCGGTCCCAGAAGCGGCCCGAGGACCGCGAATAGCCCAACCCAAAGGATCTGCTGAATCAGCTTTTCCGACGTCACCCAGAAGGTCGGCGGCAGAGGCTTCTTGCGCAGGGCGGGCATCCGATCTCCGAAGATTGCGCAGGCGCCGCATTGAAACGGGATCGGGCGCACAGGCTCCGCGCTCCAGAGCAAGTCACGGGCCATGTTTCAGGGCGCAAACCCGCGCCGGTCCTTTACGCCGACAGGGGACGGGCGCGCTCGACAATGTTCACAGCACTGAGGGGTCGGAAGGTGTCGACGGCCTTCACCGTCGAGGCGGCGGCGAAGCTGATCATCACCACCATGAACCAATCGATATCCTCCTGACGATACAGCACGGCCTCGGTGCCGCTTTGGATGATCACCCCCGCCAGGATGATGAGCGACGCCCCCATCTGATTGATCGACGCCGGAATGCGCAGGAGGCCAAGGATGCGCACCAGCGCCTCCAGAAGGATCAGGGCGACGAGCAGCACGCCGAGGGCGCCCATCTCCAGCGCCACTTCCAGAAAGCCGTTGTGGGCGTTCGGCGCTTGCCAGCCGATGGCGGCCCAGATCTGGCCGACGATGGGGTCGCCGCTGTTCCAGAACTCCTGAAATCCATGTCCGAAGAGGGGGGCGTCCTGCGTGACCTGCCAGGCCCAGGCCCACAGCTGGGTGCGGCCGGTGAGCGTCGCGTCCCTCCCGGAGATCGCGTGGAACAGGTTTGGCTCGAACATGATCAGGATGGCGAAGAGCGCCGCCAGCGGGGCGAGGGTCATCACCACGAGCGGGCGCAGGGCGCCGCCGCGTGTCGCGACGAGGAAGAGTGCATAGGCGCCCGTGGCGATGACGATGATGCCGAGCACTGTCGCCGAGTTGGCCAGCATGACCAGAAGCACCTCCAGCGCCACCGCCAGGGCCGGCAGGACCTTCGACCGCGACGTCGTAGCGATGTAGTACTGCAGCATCACGCCGACGCCCATCGCCTGGGCCATCGGGTTCTTGTGCGCATAGATCCCGCGCCAGCGACCGTAGGACCCGATCGTGTGCATGACGCCCACGCGGGGGACGAGCAGGCCGGTCAGGAACGACAGGACGGCGCAGATGAGGATGGAGCCCGCGATCAGCCGCGCCGCCTTATCGAAGCCCAGCCTCGCCGGAAGGTACAACGCCACCAGCACCGTGCAGAAGTGCACGCCCGCCCGCTTGAAGGCGAGAAGCTTGGCCTCTGACCACAGGCTCGACGCCAGCGCGTACAGGCAGGCGATCAGGATCAGCGGGCTGTAGCGCGTGATCCGCGTCAGGAGATGCGGCCGGATGGAAAAGAGAATGGATATGCCGACCAGGGTCACGACCACGAAGAACACGTTGACCGGGTCGGAGGACTCGCCGATGGAGTCGGACTCCCGCCCCTGCAGGGTCCAGAGCAGACTGGAAAAGGCGCCCTGCTGACCCAGCATGGCGAAGACCAGGAAGGCCTTCTCCAGCGGTCCCGCCGGCGTGTCCTCCGGCGTGACGGGGGTGACCAGGGGGCGGCTCGCCGTCGGGGTCATTTCGGCGCTGCGATCACTTGGGCGAGAGGGTCAGGCCGGGCGAGATCGGCAGGACCTTGCGGATGTAGAGATCCACGAACTCCCCGACATTGCCTATCGTCGATCTCGGCACATAGACGAGGTCCCTTGGCTGCAGCGGCGGGTCGTCGCGGAAGTCCGCGGCGCCGATGGCGCGGCCGACATTCAGTTCGCGCCAGCTCGTCTGACCGTTCCGCTCGCGGCGGACCACCAGCACCTGGTTGAGTCGGGCGGAGGGTTTGGGGCCCTCGGCGGCGGCGATGGCCTGCAGCGCGCTCATCGATCCTGCGAAGGGCACCGCGCCGGGACGGCCGACCTCGCCCATCACATAGACGACGTTCGCGCCGTAGGCCTTCAGGGTCACGCTGATCTGCGGATTACGCAGCTCGCTCGAATAGGCGTCGATCAGATAACGGTTGAGCTCGCGGATGGACATATTGGCGGCGATCAGTTCCGCCGGGGCCGGCGGCTTCAGCCCCTGCAGCGAGATCGCACCGTCGGCGCGGATGATCTGATGGGAATTGAATTCCGGCGTGTTAACGAAGGTTATGTCGATCTCGTCGCCGGGATTGAGCCGGTATTCGGCGACGGGGCCGTTGGGAATGTTGTGCGCGCCCGGGTTCCCGAACAGGGGCGGGGGCGGCGGCGCAACACAGGCGCCGAGGCTGAGGATCAGCGCCGCGCAGATCGCCCTGACAAACCGCCGCGCGCCGTCCGTCGAAATCGCCGTCAGAGCCATTTGTACACAGCCTCCGGAATGATCCGCCGCCGGCAGTTGAAGACGAGGCCCAGCACATGCCCGCCGGCGCTCTCGATGGCGTCGAGGGTCGCGCGCAGGACCGTGGACCGCGTCCGCTCCGCCTCGAGCACCAGAAGAAGGCCGTCCTGGGCGCGGAAGAGGGCTTCCCATCCGCCGCGATTGAGGATCGGCGGCGTGTCGATGATGACCACGGCGTAGTTCGATTTCACTCGCTCGAGCCACAGCCGAAAGGCGTTCAGAGCGCGGCGGTCGCCGTCCTCGCGATGCAGGTCGTTGATCTCCACGAAGGACAGGTGCGGCACGACGGTGCGGGTGATCCCGCGCTCCCCCTCCGCCCAGCGCGTCGAGGTGTTGATGTCGCCGCAAGGGCCGCAGAGCAGGACTTCCATCTCGTCAGCGGCGAGCACCCGGCTCAGCTCCTGCGAGACGGTGGTGACGCCTTCGTCAGCCCCGCAACTGGTGATTGCAATCACGGCGTGGCGGCGGGACTCCAGAAGCGGGGTCAGTCGTGAGCGAAGGGCGTACATCTCCAGCTCGAACTGGGCCGGTCGTGCAGACGGCCGCCGATCGGCCGCCGATCGGAACCGTCTCTGGTTTTCGGTTCTGGACATGTTGGACTGAACTGATGTGGCGCGGTCACCTCGCCGCATCTCAACCCTTCCGCTTTCCAAACCGACCCAATGTCGTGGATAATCAACTTGAGTCACAGATTCGCGCAAGGGTCTGCTTGCCGTCGGGGGCTGAAGGAGATCGACTTGTGGTCGCGTGAAGTCGTCGCGCTGTTGTTCCGGGACGCGTTCAGAATCGCGCTGGCATTCGCGATTCCCGTGCTCGTGGCGATGGCGCTGATCCTTGTCCTTCCTAAGAAGTACCAGGTCACCGCAAAGTTGTTGGTGTCCGTCAGCAATGCGACGACCTCACTGGTGACCGAGGGCAACGGACCGCTCGTCACCGCTGACCAGGTGGTGAACTCCGAAGTTGAAGTCCTGAAGTCCCAGGATCTGGCGATCCGCACGATTCAGGCGTCGTCCGGCCAGGCGGGCGCCGCGCCGCGTGTCCCGTCGGATCGTGAAGTGAAGGATTTTCAGAGCGATATCAACGTCGCCGCCGTGCCTGCGTCCAACGTCATCAAGGTTTCATATCGCGCCGCGTCGCAGGCGGAGGCGGTTCGCATTCTGAAGATCTTCCTGAAGTTCTACACGGAAGCGCGGGACCGGGATGCGATCAGGTCGAATCTAGACTTTATTCACAGGGAAATCGCCAGTCTTGAGGCCGAAAGCGCGTCGATTGACGAGGATGTCGCGCGGGTCAAGGTTGAGATGGGCGTGTTCGATCCTGAGGTGGAGAAGAAGACCCTTCTGGAGAGCAAGAGCGCGATCCTCGGCAACGTGATGCAGATGCGCGCCAACGCCGGGCAGTTGCGCGCAAAGGTGGCGTCTTTGCAATCGACGCTGCGCACCACGCCGATGGTGATCCAGGCCTATCCGGACACCGAGGAGTCCGATGCGTCGGCCCAGGCCCGCGCCCGGCTCCTCGAACTGCGCGAACAGCAGGCGAAGATGGCGGCCAACTACCAGCCGGACAGCCACGCGATGAAGGATCTTCAGGCGCAGATCGACATGACCCTGACCTTCATCAATGCGGAAAGCGCGCGCTTCGCCAACAAGACCCGCCCGGCGCGGAACCCCCTCTATGACGAGCTCAACGCCGAGGCTGTGCACTCCCAGTCCCAGATCACGCCTGAGGAGCGTCACGCCGCCTCTCTGGAGTCGCAGAGCGGGACGCTGGAACAGAAGCTGAAGCGGATCGAGACAACCGAGAACCGTCTGGCGCCGCTGCTGCGCCGCAAGGCCAGCGCTGCGGCGCGGCTCGACACCCTCAGGCTGAAGGAAACCGGCCTGCAGCTTGGCAAGGGCGGCATGCCCAGCGTCTCCCTGATCGAATCGCCGGAGATCCAGAAGGACGCCAAGCCCGCCTGGCCGAACAAGATCCTGTTCCTGCTGGGCGGCCTGTTCGCGGGTCTCGCCTGCGCGGCGACGACCATCGCGATCTCGTTCGCCCTCAAGAACACCTTCCTCGTCCCTGAAGCGGTTGAACGCTTCGCCAATGTGCCGGTGCTGGTCAGCCTGCCGATCCGGGAGACGGGAACCGGCCGAAGATAGCGGTCGTCCTGGAGACCGGTTGCCGGCGCGAGCCTCGTGGCGGCAGTCGACCCTGAGCAGACATGCGCGCTCATGGAACGGTCATCGCGCTCCATCATCGACACGCCCAAGCCGCCACAGCGGCCAGGCCAGGGAACAACCGCCAGCTAAGATCCAAACATCACCGATCAAATGATGGAGATGCATC
>CAIUZX010000085.1 GCA_903903715.1 uncultured Caulobacterales bacterium | reverse complement strand
GGCTATACTCACTCTCTTGCACTCGATTTCACTACGATCGTAGTGAAATCGAGTGCGCAGACACCAGGACCAGACACTATGTGAACAAAGCACTACGATCGTAGTGCTTTCAAGAACGAGACTGCGGCGACGACGCAGGCTCCCCACACCGTCCTCGAGGAGGCGATCACATGAGCACCCTGGGAGAACAGGTTAGGGGCCGCCGGCGCGAGCTGCACCTCAACCAGAAGGAAGTCGCCGACCTGGCCGGCGTCTCGCCGAGCTTCGTTCGATTCATCGAACATGACAAGCCGACCCTTCGTCTGGACAAGGTTGCTGGTGTTCTCGATGTCTTGGGCCTCGAGATGGCCATCAAGATCAGGTCCACGTGACTGCTGCCTCGATTGCCCAGGACACGCGGTCGGTTCAGGTCGCTGACGTCTTCAAGGCTGGGCGTCGAGCGGCGCAGCTACGCAGAATCGGCAGCGGGACCGAGTTCGCATACCTGCCGGAGTTCGCCTCAGATGGAGTTGCCATCGCGACAACCCTTCCGATCTCGACCGACCCCCTCAGGTACCCGCCGGGAGCGGTGCCTGCGTTCTTCGCGGGAATGCTCCCGGAAGGAAGGCGCCTCACCGCACTTCGACGCCTCGTGAAGACGTCGGCCGACGACGAGCTGTCACTGCTCCTTGCTGTTGGACGTGATGTCATCGGGGACGTCCAGGTGGTGCCAGAGGGGGAGATGCCAACCGAAGCCGAGGCGCTCATCACCGTCCAGTCCTCGTTCAGCGAGGTCAGATTCTCGGAGATCCTCGGCGTCGCAGGCGTCGTTGATCGATCTGGGATCCCAGGAGTGCAGGACAAGGCGTCGGCCCGCATGATCTCCGTACCCGTCGCCCAGGCAGCTGGGCGCTACATCCTGAAGGTCGACCCACCTGAGTTCCATCATGTTGTCGAGAACGAGCACTACTTCCTCAACATCGCTCGATCCGCCGGGATCCCTACCACGCAGGCAGATCTGGTCGAGGACGCGGACGGCAGGAAGGGACTCCTCGTCCGCCGCTTCGATCGGGTGGTCGACCGAGCCGGAACCGTCCACTCGCGTGCCTGCGAGGACGCTTGTCAGCTGCTGAACCTCTGGCCGGCGGACAAGTACAACGTGAGCTCAGAAGACCTGGCCGCTGCCGTCGGAAGGGTCTGCGCTGCTGGACCTGTCGCCGTGCGAGACGTCTATCGACAGCTCTGCTTCGCGTGGCTCACCGGAAACGGTGACGTCCATGCCAAGAACATCTCCGTGCTTGCTACGCCCGAGGGAGAATGGCGGGTGGCGCCGGCGTACGACCTGCCCTCCACTCTTCCGTACAACGACCTTACGCTGGCATTGTCTGTCCAGGGCCGGAGTGACGGGCTGAGCCGCCGATTGATGCTCGACTTCGCTGGGACGATCGGGATGACTCCGAAAGCTGCGACCTCCACCCTGGACGACATGCTCGATGCAACTGCCCACGTTCCGAGCGATCTCCGAGACGGGGCGGTCCCCTTCAGCCAGCAGACGATTTCGACATGGACGAAGCGGCTCGAATACCGGCGTAAGCTGCTCAAGGCGTAGCCCTAGGGGCCAGAACGACTCCCATGGCCCAAGGCGATGGACTGACTGCGGCATCGCCTTCCGGCCCCACCGAAGGCTCGGTCAGAGACCACGAACTTCGGCGATCAGGCGAGCAAACCGGCAATCACCAGACCACAGCCCTGAGACCACTTCGTGCGGCCACAGGGGCCGGCCAACTCTAGGTAGGGGGCGCCGGCGGTCAGTGCAATGACCACAAACCGCAGGGGCTGCTGCACCAAGCCGGATACCCCTTTACGGGAGAACCCCCACCAGCGTGAGAACCATCTCGAGGCCCAGGTCACCTGGCGGGCCAGCCACGAGCCTCGGACCTGATCGACTGCCTTCTCCCAATGCGGCGTTCCAGATCGTGCCGATCC
>CAIUZX010000084.1 GCA_903903715.1 uncultured Caulobacterales bacterium | reverse complement strand
TCACCACCGGCAAGGGCTGCATCTATCTGAAGCGCCTCAGTGACGCGAACCTCCCCGCGCTGGAGGACCTGATCGCCCGCGCGGTCGTCCACCGCCGCGAGACGTCGGTGACGCCGTCGGAATAGGCGTCCAAGTCACGCTCAGGCAAAAGCCAATTCTGAACTTTGTCATTTCGAAGATTATGTCATATTCTCATTCGAGACATTTTCTTCAGAGGGCCACCGATGACACAAGCCATGGACGTCCGGGTTGCGAACAACGGCCGCATGGTGCTGCCGAAGTCGGTGCGCGAAGCGCTGGGTGTGACGCAGGGCGGCGCCGTCGTCCTGTCCATCGAAGGGGACGTGGTGAAGCTGACCTCGATCCGCCAAAGCGTCGCGCAGGCGCAGGCCCTCTATCGCCAGCATGCGACCAACGACCTGTCCGTCGACGATTTCATTGCGGAGCGGCGGGCGGAAGCGGCACGTGAGGAAAAGGACTGACATGGCGTCCGTCGTCTTTGACGCCTCAGCCATCATAGCTCTGTTGCGCAATGAGCCCGGCGCCGAGGCCGTGGCGGCTCATATCGGCGACGGGCTGATATCGGCGGTCAATCTTCAGGAAGTGGTCAAGGGGCTGTTGCGACGCGGCGCGCCTCTAGACGCCGCAAGGACGATGATCGAAGCGCTGCACCTCGATGTTCGCCCTCACAGCGCAGAGGACGCCTTCTCTGCGGCGGCCTTGCACGCCGCCACGGCCGCGTTCGGCAGCGGCGTCGGCGACCGAAGCTGCATAGCCCTCGCCATCGCAGAAAACCTGCCCGCCCTGACCGCAGACAAGGATTGGTCGCGGATCGCCGTGCCGGGGCTGAAGGTCATGCTGGTGCGCTGAGCGCCGCTCAGTACCCGGCTTGCGCCATCGCCGCGGCGGCCTTGGCCATGAAGGCTTCGAAGGTTCCGTTGCGGATCATCTCGCGGCGCTCTTCAAGGCCCCGGTGCAGCTCGACCAGCACCCTTGCGGCGTGTTCGTTGGTCTTCATGGCCGCCCAGTAGGCCGCGACGTTGGCAAGGCTGGGTACCGGCGAGTCCATCCCCACCCCCGGCAGCACGTTCTCGACCATGAACAGGGCGGGCGTCAGGGCGCAGTCGGCCATGGTCAGGCGGCCCGAGCACGCGAACCCGTCCTGACCGATCATCCGGTCGAGCGCTTTGAGATTGCGCACCACCTGACCGCCCAGGAGATCGACGACCCCCTGATTGCGGGTCTTGGCCCGCGCCTGTCCCGACAGCATGAACATGTTGTTGAGGATGTAGATGTCGCCGAGCCGCGCGATGGTGCGGATATGCGCCGTCTCCCGCGGCGTCGCGCCCAGGAGGGACGGTTCCGGATAGATCTCCTCCAGATACTCGGCGATCACCGCGGATTCGGGGATCAGGTCGCCGTCCACATCAAGGACCGGGATACGCCCGATAGGCGCGGTGTCGCGAAACTTCGGCATACCGAAATGGGGCGGCAGTTCGATGGCGATGTCGGTGATCCCCTTGGCGTAGATCTGCATCCTGACCCTGGCCGAAAACGGGCTGAGATCCCCCGAGTAAAGTGTCATCATGACGTCGCCCTCCGGTCAGAGCGCAGTATAGGTCATGATCGCGGCGCGGTCTTGGCCCTAAGGGGCGCCGGCGCTCATAAAGTCCTCGATCTCCTTCACGGTGCGCGGCACGCCGATGCTCAACCGTTCATAGCCCGTCTGCGTGATCAGAAAATCATCCTCGATGCGGATGCCATAGCCCGCGCTTTGGACGTAGAGGCCAGGCTCGATGGTGATGACCGCGCCAGCGGGCAAGGGCTTGGTCAAGTCCCCCGGATCGTGGACGTCCAGCCCGACCGGGTGACTTAGTCCGTGATAAAAATCGTCGATCCGACCGGCCTTGCGGAACACATCCTTCGCAGCCTCGTTCATATCCTCGACATAGACGCCCGCCTTCAGTTTCGCCATCGCCGCCTCCTGCGCGCCCAGCACCAGTTCATAGAGCCCGCGCTGTTCAGGGGTGAACGTGCCGCTGACGGGAAATGTCCGGGTGACATCGGTCGCATAGCCGCCCACCGAGGCGGCGGCGTCGATCAGGATCAGGTCCCCGGCGTGGATCATCCCGGTGGCTTCGGTATAGTGCAGCGACGCCGCATTTCGACCCGCGCCGACAATCGACTCATACGATAGTCCCTGGCCGCCGCCCGCGCGAAACTCCGCCTCGATAAGGTCCTTCAACCGCCGCTCGGTCCAACCTGGCCGGACCTGCCGCATGGCGGCGAGGTGCCCGCGCTGGGTCGCCGCCATGGCCAGCCGCATCTGGGCGAGCTCCCGCGGCTCCTTCACCAGACGCAGACGGGGCATCAGGCCGACGTCGTCGGTGATCTTCACCCCAGGCACGTGCGCCGACACCTTGCCGTAAAGCTCCAGCGTCGGGGGCGGGGGTGAGGTGGCGGAGGTGAGCGGGCCAAAGAACCGCAGCTCCTTGTGCCGCTCCGCCAGGTCAACGATCAGCTGACCCAAGGCGCCGGTCCGCCGGACGCGCGCAAAACCTGTGCGCCGTTCAAGCTCTTGGCCCAACGCCAAGCGTTCCGTACCCCAGCGCTCAGCCTCCGGGTCGCGGGACGGCAACAGAAGATATTCTTTCTGAAGCCGTTCCTCCGGGGCCAGGACGAGGATCGCCCCCGGCGCGTCGACAATGCCGGTTAGCCAGGCGAAGTCCCCGTCCTGCTGGAAGGGCGGCGGCACGGCGGCGGTGGTCGCCGTTTCCTCGGCGCCGTAAATGACCGCGACCCCGGTCTTCAGCTCCTCCATCACCCGCCGCCGCCGCTCGCGGAACACGTCGGGCGAGAAAGGTGAGGTCCCAAGCGGCGCGCCATATCCGACCGGCGGAGCGACCTGCGCGCGGGCCTTCACGCCAATGGCCAGACTCAAGGCGGCGCAGCCCAGCAGGTGACGACGATCCAGCATGTCCACTCCTTGGGCTCGGCTTCACAGAGGCGACATGCGCGCAAATCCGCGATCTCGCGTCAAGCCCAAGCCACGCCTCATCCCTCACCCCGCCGCGTGGGGGAAGATGCGCAGGAAGTTGTCCGCGTAGAACTTCTGGCGGACCGCATCGCTGCGCTCGCCCAGAGCGGATTCAAAGCGGCCGATGGGGTCGCGGCCGCCCTCGATGTGCGGGTAGTCGCTGGAGAAGAGGTAGAGGTCCGCATTCGACTGGTCGATGAAGCGGCCGACCTCCTCGAACACGAAGGGGGTGAAGGCGAGCTGCTCAGTCATCTGCTCGCTCGGCGTGCGCGACAGGCCCTGCAGGTTGGCGTCGTTGCGGCTCCAGTGCTTGACCACCCAGTCAAGGCGGCGCAGCAGCTCCGGAACCCAGCCTGCGCCCAGCTCCACACACGCGCCGCGAAGGCCCGGATGCCGCTCCAGCACCCCGTCCAGCACCAGCATGGTCAGGAAGGCCTCCGGCCCCTCGTGCAGCAGGGCGATGTCCTTGGTGCGCAGGTTCTCCCCGCCCCCCAGCCAGTCCTTGGTCGGCGGGCGGCCATTGTTCATCCAGGCCTTGGCGAGCTGCAGCGGCGCGCCGCCGACGTGCAGGACGAAGGGGACCCTCGCTTCGGAGAGCCGCGCCCACAGGGGATCGAAATCCACATGGCCGGGAGAGCGCCCGCCGCAGGGCCGGTGCGGCAGCCAGGCGGCGCCCAGCCCCGCCTCCAGCGCAAACTCAAGCTCGGCGATGGCCAGATCCGGCTCGTCCAGCGGCACCACCGCGACGCCGATCAGGCGCGCATCGGCGCGGCAGAAGTCGGCCATGTGGCGATTGTGCGCCCGCGCCGCGCCATAGCGAAGGGTCGGCTCGAGCTTCGAGCTCGCCGAGAAGGGCATGGCCACACTATGGGTCGCGAAAACGAGCTGCTTCTCGAAGCCCAGCATGTCGAGGGCGGTGACACGGTCGGCGCTGTTGAAGGCGCCCAGGGCCTGGATTTCCTTCGACGCGGAGATCAGCTTGTCCCCCAGCGCGACCTGCGCCGCCACGTGTTCGGCGCTGTGCCGCCCGCCCTGCCCCATGATGACGGCCACCTCCTCGTCGGTGACGATGGAGGCGGCGTAGCTGACCTCCGGTATGTCGTCGCGCAGGGCGGGGTCGGCGTATTTCTTCAGGAAGTCCGGCAGCTCCATGATGTGGCTGTCGGCGTCATAGATGGCGCGGCCGCGCGGCGCGTAGGTCATGGCGTCTCTCCCTTACGAACGCCGGAACGCTTGCGTGGCGCGCCGGTCATCTTGAGGAGTATTCCAAAGGCGCGCCGCCAGCGCCAGCGTCTTGTGCGGGCCCCGCTTTGACGTGCAGCTTCAAAAGGTGACAGGGTCAGGCAGCGACGGGGGAGTTGGGTGATGCTGACGGACATCAAGGCCGCGCAAGCGGACATGCGCGCGGGCTACCTCAGCGGCGGCGCAGGAATCCTCGCCTCGTCGATGGCCTGGCTGGCGGCGGCGGTCGTCGCGTGGCGGGGAACGAGCGACCAGGCGGTGCTGACCCTCTTTGCGGGCGGCGTGCTAATCCATCCGGTGAGCCTGGTGATCTGCAAGCTCCTCCGCGCGCCGGGCGGGCATACGAAGGGCAATCCGCTGGCCTCGCTGGCGGGAGCGACCACCTTCTGGCTGATCTTCTCCCTCCCCCTCGCCTACGCCGCCTATCTGGTGCGGGCGCAGTGGTTCTTTCCGGCCATGCTGCTGGTCATCGGCGGACGCTACCTGACCTTCGCCACCCTCTACGGAATGCGGATCTACTGGGCGCTGGGCCTCGTGCTGGCGAGCGGCGCCTATCTGATCGCCGCCTCGAAACTCGCGCCCCCCTTGGCCGCAGCCGCAGGCGGCGCAACAGAGCTCCTCTTCGCCGTCATCGTGCTTTCCGGACACGTCCGCGGGCGCAGCGAGGCGGGCGACCGCGGAGCCGGCGCCGACTGACCTCTCAGCCCCCCTCACAGGCCCTGCGTTGGGACGTGGGCGCAGGCGTCATCCAGCGGGCAGGACAGGCAGAGCGGCGCGGTGCGCTTGCACAGGGTCTGGCCGTGGGCGCGGAGGAGCTGATAGGCGGCGATCAGGCGGTCGCGGTCCGGCGGGCCGAGGTCGCCCAGCGCCGTGATGGCGTTTTTGTAGGCGTTTGCGTAGGACTTGCCCTCAACCGCGTGGCCCAGCCGGACCAGCGCCCGCACGCCGTTGGACTCCAGCGCCGGCCTTACCTCCAACCCCGAAAACAGCAGGATCTTGTCCGCCCCCGGATCGGCGATGGTGGGAAAGCGCTTCAACAGCGCGCGAGCCTTCGCAGGCCCTGCGGTCCGCAGGGCGGCGGCGAGGTCCCCGCCCGCATCGAGGGTCAGCTTGCCGATGGCGCGCAGGCGCTCCACCCGCACCTCCGGCCGCATCCCGCCCCTTTGTGCGATGTCGAACAGCACCTCATACGGCGCGGCGACGAGGGCTTCGGCTGAGAGCCCCACCCGGTCGACAAGCTCATTGAACAGGGCCTCGCGCCGGTTATC
>CAIUZX010000083.1 GCA_903903715.1 uncultured Caulobacterales bacterium | reverse complement strand
GTCGCGAGAAGGATCATCAGCGCGTTCGGGCCCCAGTGGGCGCCGGACTGGGCGAGGCGGATGGTCACGGGGCGGCCATGGATCTCGGCGGATGCGATCTGCCCTTCACCGTCGGGCGTGAGATCGATCAAACGGGCTTCGCAATCAGCGCCGGTCCCGAAGCGGACAATCTCAGCGCCCCGATTACGAGCAGCTTCGGACAGAAGATCGAACCAGGCGTTGTCGGCGTTGAGGACCGCAAGACCGCTGGCCTCCAGTCCGTCGAAGATCTCCGCCTTGGCCCGCGCGACGCCGATCTCTCCGTCGGGGAAATTCTCGATGTGGACCGGCCCGACCGTCGTCACTACCGCGACCTTCGGCTTCACCATGCGCGTCAGGGGCGTGATCTCATCGGCGTGGTTCATGCCGATCTCGAAGACGCCGCGCCGTGTGTCCCTCGGCATCCGCGCAAGGGTCAGCGGCACGCCGATATGATTGTTGTAGGACTTGACCGAGGCGTGGCCATGGCCTGCGGCGGCGAGGCAGGCGCCGATGGCCTGGGTGACGCTCGTCTTGCCGACAGAGCCGGTCACCGCGGCGCACAGGGCGCCCGCCGCCCGCGCACGGGCCGCGCGGCCGAGGCCTTCCAGCCCCGCGAACACGTCGCCGACGAGCACGTGCGGCGCCTCGACCGGCCGGGAGGCCAGCACGCCGCTCGCCCCCTTGGCCATGGCCTGCGCCACAAACTCATGCCCGTCCCTTGCGCCGGACAGGGCGACGAACAGGTCCCCCGGCTCCAGCGTTCGGGTGTCGATGGAGACGCCGGTCGCGTTGAACGGCGCGCTGACGCCCCCCGCGGTCGCGAGAGCGATCTCGTCCGCCGTCCAGAGGGGAAGCGCCGTCTCAGTCATCGCCGACCAGGCCGCCGCGGGAGATCAGCGCCGCCGCCGTCTCCGCCGCATCGTCAAAGGGGTGAACAACGCCCGCAATGGTCTGACCCTGCTCATGGCCCTTGCCCGCCACCACCAGCACGTCGCCAACGCAGAGTTGCTCCACCGCCGCGCGGATGGCGGCGCGGCGGTCGCCCACTTCCAGCGCGTTCGGGCAGCCCGCCAGCACCTGTGCCCGGATCTTGGCCGGATCCTCGGAGCGGGGATTGTCGTCGGTCACAATGATGAGGTCCGCGCCTTCAGCTGCAGCCTGCCCCATCAGCGGCCGCTTGGTCGCGTCCCGGTCGCCGCCGGCGCCGAACACCACCGCGACGCGGCCCTTGGCGTGCGGGCGCACCGCCGACAGCACGGTCGCAAGACCGTCCGGCGTGTGCGCGTAGTCGACATAGGCCTCCCCGCCCTCCGCCGAGCGGCCGATCCGCTGCAGCCGTCCGGGCGCGCCCTTCAGAAAGCCCAGCGCGTCGATGACCGCATCCGCATCCTCGCCCGCCGCGATGCACAGCCCCGCCGCCACCAGCGCGTTCGCCGCCTGGAAAGCGCCCGCGAGGGGCAGGCGCACCGAATAGCCCCGCCCACGCCAGCGCAGGACCAGCGTCTGGCCATCCGGCTCCGCTCGTCGATCTGCGAGGGTCAGGCTGCGACCCGCAGCGCCAACCGACAGGATCGACTGCCCGCGCTGGTAGGCCGTCGCCGCAAACGCGGGAAATTCGGGAGAGTCGGCGTTCAGCACCGCCGTCCCGCCGGTCGGGCAAAGCGTGTCAAACAGGCGCATCTTGGCCTGACGATAGCTGTCCATATCGCCGTGATAGTCGAGATGGTCCTGCGTGAGGTTGGTGAACCCCGCCGCCTTCAGGTTCAGACTGTCGATCCGCCGCTGATCAAGGCCGTGGGACGAGGCCTCGAGGGCAAGGTGGGTCACGCCCCGACCGACCAGATCCGCCGCCATGCGGGCCACGGCTTCGGCGTCCGGGGTGGTGAGGCCAGGACCGGTCAGCGCTTCGCCTTCCAGCTCAAGTCCAAGCGTGCCGAGACTGGCCGCGCGGCGCCCCAGGCGGCTGAAGATCTGGCGGCAGAAGGTGGCGACAGAGGTCTTGCCGTTAGTGCCGGTGACCGCCACGACGACTTCGGGCTGCGCGCCCCAGAAGCGACCGGCGGCGAGGGCGTAGGCTCTGCGGACATCCACGGCGCGGACCAGCGGCGCGCCCACGAACACCCCCGGCTCTCCGCCGTCGTCATCGGCCAGCACCGCGCCGGCGCCCTTTTCCAGCGCCATGGGGATGAAGCGGCGTCCATCCGTGGTGGTTCCCGGCAGCGCCGCAAACAGATAGCCCGGCCCGACCTTGCGGCTGTCGGCGGTCACGCCCGCGATCAGCGGGTCGACCTCGACGGGCCGCCGGACCAGTTCCGACAATCGGCGGACAGGCTCAACACTCATTGATCCGCAGCGCTCACTTCGTCGACCAGCGGCTTTTCAGGGCCCTTGGGAAGATAGGCGGCCGAGAGGTCGCGCTTTACGCCCAGCATCGGCGCGATGCGATTGATCACCCGGCCCGCGGTCGGAGTCGCATTCCAGGCCGCTTGAGTCCCGCCAGAGCTGGCCGCCGTCGGCTTGGGCTCATCAAGCAGAACGAGCACGAGGTAGCGTGGCGCGTTCAGCGGGCCATCCGTCGGGAACACCGCCGCGAAGGAGGTGAAGAGGCGCTTGCGGGCGATCTTGCCCGCGACGACCTTTTCCGCCGACCCGGTCTTGCCGCCGACCCGATAGCCGGGGGCTTCCGCTTCGGCGTGACGGCCCGTGCCGTCCACCGCGTTCTTGCGCATCAGCTTGAGCATCATCGCCGAGGTTTCCGGCGCAATGATCTGCTCGCCCGCGACCGGTCGGTCCGAAACTTGCCTGCGCACCGTGAGCGGGATCAGCCGTCCGCCGTTCATCAGTCCTCCGACGCCCTGCGCCACCGCAAGCGGCGTTACAGCAATATTGTGACCGAATGCCGCCGATGCGCCGACATCCTCGTTCCAATCCTTCGGAACCTGAGGCCGGGCGGATTCGTTCAGCTCGATCCTGGCGCGGTCCAGCATGCCGAAGCGCTTGAGATAGTCGTGCAGGCGCTGGCTGCCCGCACGGCGCATCAGGCGGACCGTGCCGATGTTGGAGGATTCGAGGAACACCTCCTCCATGGTCAGATTGCGCGGCGCGACGTGCGCGTCGTGGATCTGCCGAGATCCGACGAACAGGGGCGTGGTGGTGTCCACCACCGTGTCCAGGTTCGCCACATGCTCGTTCAGCGCCATGGCGAAGGTGAACATCTTGAAGGTGGAGCCCATTTCGTAGGTCGACAGGCCCGCGCGGTTCGTCACGGCCGCTTGGTCAAAGTTTCCAACGTGATTGGGATCAAAGTCCGGCGCATTGGCCATGGCGAGCACTTCGCCGGTCTGGATATTGGTGACCACGCCGATCGCGTTGACCGCCTGGTAGTCGACCATCGCCCGCTTCAGCTCGGATTCGAGGGCGGCCTGAATGCGCAGGTCGATCGACAACGGGATATGCCCGCCGCCCGCCGCCGCGTCGCGAATATCGCCGTCGAGGGCCTTCTCCGCCCCCGCGACTCCGCGTCCCTGGGAGTCCGACCAGCCGACGATATGCGACGCCTGACGGTCCAGCGGATAGGACCGGCGCACTTCATCCTGGAACGTGATCCCGACGATGCCAAGATCATGGACCCGGTCCTTCTGCTCCATCGTCAGGCCGCTCTGGATCAGCTCGATCCTCCGCATAGACACCGCGTGCGCCACTTTCTGCGCAGACTCGGCCGGCAGCACGGTCGACAAGGCGTTGACCGCCTCCTGAGCGTCCCAGATCTGGCGGCCGTCGACATAGACGCCGTACAGCGGGGCGTCGAGGGCGAGGGTCCGGCCGTTGCGGTCCACCAGATCCGACCGGGCGAGCGACACCGCCGCGCCTTCCACCCCGCCGCCAACATGCGAGAACAGGGCCACCGCCCCAGCCTTCACCGCCAGCCCGGCGAACAGCATGGAGAACAGGATCAGGATGCCGAAGATGCGCACCCGCGTGTCGTCCACGGCTCGGTTCCGCTCCCGGGACCGTTCGAACGCGTGCTCGATGCGCCACAGCACCTCGATCAGCGTCCGCCAGATTTGCGAAAGGGTCGGCGGGGCGTGATAGCCGACGAGATCCGGACGATCGCTCATCGTTGCGCCTCCACGCCGGGGGTGAGTGCAGGCCCCGAAGTTGCCGGGGCAGGCTGAGCCGCCGCCTGATGCATCGCGGCGGATGTCGGCGCGGCCAGCACTATCGGCAGGTCAGAGGCCCGCAGCTCCTGCTTCAGAGTGACAGGCTTCAGGCCAAGATACCGTTCGGACATGGCCTCGATCCGCGCGGGCTGCTCCAGTCGGGCGACCTCCTCACGCAGCCGCCGCACGTCGCGCTCCTCGGCGCGGATGTCGCTGTCGAGGGCGGTGATGCGCGCCGCTTCCTGCCCTGCCCCCGCCTTCACGAGATAAACGCCGATGACCAGCCCGGACAGGCACAGGAGCGCGCCCACCTCGAAGAGGCTCACGCCGCGGAAACGGTAGTGGAACCAGCGGATGACAGCGTCTTTCATGCAGCCTTCCTCCAGACAGGGGCATTTGTGCGCACCGCGGCGCGAATCTTGGCGGACCGGGCGCGGGGATTGGCGTCGAGCTCGGCCTGGCCGGGCGCGCGGGGTTTGACGAATGGAAGCTCGAAGCTGGGCGCCGCCCCCTTGGACTTCGGCGGCAGGTGACGCGAGCCGTCGGGAATGCGTCCCGCCCGCTCGGCGAGGAAGCTCTTCACGATCCGGTCCTCGAGGGAGTGGAAGGTCACGACCGCCAGCCGACCGCCTGGCGACAGCACCCGCTCGGCGGCGAAGAGGCCAGCTTCCAGCTCCCCCAGCTCATCGTTCACGGCGATGCGCAGCGCCTGGAACACCCGGGTGGCCGGGTGGACGGGCGCGCCCTTGCGGCCGCCCAGCGCCCGCTCCACCACTTCGGCGAGATCAAGGGTCCGTAGGAACGGCGCCTCGGACCGGCGGCGGACCAGCGCAGCGGCGATGCGGCGCGACGCCCGCTCCTCTCCATAGACCCAGAAGATCCGTGCGAGGTCTTCGGCGGGGGCGGTGTTGACGAGATCGGCCGCCGTCTCGCCGTCCGCGCCCATGCGCATGTCGAGGGGTCCGTCGCGCATGAAGGAAAAGCCGCGCTCGGCCTCGTCGAGCTGCATGGACGACACGCCGATGTCGAACACCACCGCGTCGCAGGTCTCTTGCCCGGCCTCGGCGAGCCCCTCCTCGAGTTCAGAGAAGCGGCGCTCCAGCAGGCGGAAACGGCCGACGAACTCGGCTTGCAGAGGCGCGGCGAAGGCGGCGGCGCTGGGGTCGCGGTCGAAGGCTGTCACGTGCGCGCCGGCCTGCAGCAGAGCGCGGGTGTAGCCGCCCGCCCCGAACGTGGCGTCGACCACGTTGCGCCCTTCAAGCGGCGCGAGGGCTTCAAGCACTTCATTCAACAAGACCGGAAGGTGCGGCGCGTCGGTCATGGCGCCCCTCCCCCGGCCCGAACCGGTCGCTGGGCTTCGCGAAGGGCTGCCAGCCCCTGACGCGCGGCCTGACGCGCCGCCTCGCGATGGGCGTGGAAGGCTTGCCTGGACCAGATCTGGAACCGCTCGCCGAGACCCACAATGACCACGGTGTCCGAGAGGCCAAACGCCTCGCACATCTCTTCCGGCAGGGTGATGCGGCCGGCGGTGTCGAAGGACAGGCGATGCATGCCGCCCAGCACCACGGTCTCCATCGCGCTGCGCAGGGGGTCGCCGAAGGGCAGCTCGTCGATCAGACCCTTGTAGTGGTCGAACAGGGCCAGGCCGCCGCCTTCGATGCAATCGGCCTCGATGGAGGCGAAGCAGAACACGCCTTCAAACGGGCCGGTGGCGAGCGCGCGGAATTCCGCAGGCACGACAATGCGCCTTTTCTGATCCAGAGGCTTCTCGAAGGTCGAGAGAAACACTCGCACACGCCCCATTCACGGCGCAGCTCGCCCAGCGCGCCAGTTCGAAATTGGGTTATCATGGGATTAATTGGGACACAATGACACCAAGCCCCATTATTCGGGCCAGAACGCCCATCCAGCGCGCGGTATTGATCACTTCACTGCGAATACACGGAACATACAAAGAACACGCCTGCGCGAGTCTTCGGCGCAAGACACGCAGAACGAAAGACGCGCCGACCATCGGCCGGCGCGTTACAGACTTAGCGGAAATCAGGTGTGGACGATCAGCGCCCGGCGGCGCGGAGCAACAGGCTGTCGAAGGCCTCGAACAGCGCCTTCATTCTCGGCCCCTTGTAGGGATAGAGATCCGGCTCATCCATCGAGTGGACGATCATGGCCACGTCCGCCTCGAACAGCAGCAGCTTCCCGTCGGGCAGCTCCGCGCAGTCGAGGGCGTAGTAGTCGAGGTCGATGCGGGCGTTCAATTCGTCGAACGCCGCCTCGTGTCTGGGAACAAAGACCGTATCGAAGGTCTCCATCGCCACGCGCTCCTCGTCCCGCTTGGCTTCGTCGAGGCCCATGCCTGAATTGAGGTAATGAACCATCCAGTGCTCCGACACCGCCATGTGGCTGATGTACGGCTTGCCCCCGATCATCGCGATGCGGAACTTGCGATAGAGGCCGTCCGCGCCCGCATATTCGACGAACGGGGCGATGAAGAACTCCGCCCCCTCGGTCCGCTCGACATAGGATTGCAGCGCGCCGACGCCGCCGATCAACTCGAGGCTCTGTCCCGCGTGAGAGCCGACCGGGCGCACGATGACCGGATAGCTCGGCGCCGTAAAATCTGGATTGAGCGGCGTCTCTCCGGCGGCCAGCCGCTCGAGATCCGACCGGCTGAGGCGCGAGGTCGGCGGGGCGACAATTTGCTTGGCGTCGGCGAAGGCCTTGGCGATCCGGTCGCGGCCCAGCGTCTTGATCGCCTCGACATTACGGTTGAGCACCGGGCGCGGCCACACCTCGAGCATCGGCTTCAGGCCATCGAGGACGGCGCGGCTGTCGTCGGACTCGCCGATGGCGACGAACGCCACCTCGTGATCGGGCACGGTCGGCAGGGGCTCCCCCGCCCCCACATACATGTCGAGCAGGTTGGTGCCGCTGCCTTCCAGCAGGAAGTCGACCGGCGTGTTGGCCATGAAGTCCCCCGCCGTGACGAAGGTGAGCAGCTTCAGACCCTTCGGATCGCCGGGTCTGGCGTACACCTGACCGAGGGCCAAAGCATGTTTTTGAGCCTCCAGACCCTTTTCGCGCTGGCCGGTGAGCTGCAGCACGACGGCGATGTCCATCATGGCGCCCGCGTCGTAGGGGTCCTGCCGCACGCGGGCGAGCAGCCCGGTCCAGATCGGCTGGAGATCAACGCCCGAATAGGCGCCGTGCGTCAGCGCCGCGAGGCCGATGACATTGGCCGCAGCGGACTCAGCTTGTTGACCGTTGTCGCTCATCGTCCGTCTCTTTCTCAAGCTCTCCGCCGAGGGCCAGCACCCCGGCGATCAGCGCGTCCAGCTCCGTCTCGGTCGTTCTGGGATTGAACAACGCCGCGCGGATCGACACTTTTCCACCGATTCGGGTCAGGGACGGAGCCACGCTTCCCGCGACCTGAAGCCGCTCCACAATCTTTGCGTTTAACTCATCAGGACTTTCACAAACATAACGAAAACAGACGATATTGAGCTCGGCGGGAGCGAGGCGCTCCAGCCGGTCATGGGCGTCGATCCGTCGGGCGAGACTCTGCGCGAGTCTAAGAGAGCGCTCGATCGCCTCGCCGATCGCCTCGGTCCCGCAGGCGCGCATGACGAACCAGGTCTTCAGCGCGCGGCAGCCCCGCGACAGATCTGGCCCAAGATCCGTCGGCCACACCTCTCCCGCCGCCAACCCCGTGCTGGAGCGGGAGAGATACGCCACGGGCGAAGAGAATACGTCGGTCAGGCGCGCCTCGTCCGCGACGATCAGGAACCCGGCGTCATAGGGAACCTGTCCCCACTTGTGGAAATCGAAGGCGATGGAGCGGGCGCGGGACAGCCCCTCTAGCCGCGCCTTCACAGACGGCGCATGCACGCCCAGCGCGCCGAACGCGCCGTCTACGTGCAGCCACGCGCCGCTCTCGTCAGCGATATCGGCGAGCGCTGCGAGATCGTCGAACGCGCCGACATCCACCGTCCCTGCTGTGCCGACGATCAGAAAGGGCATGATCCCCGCCGCGCGGTCAGCTGCGATCTGCGCGCGCAGGGCCTCGGTCGAGATCCGGAAATCCGCGTCGGGCGGGATGAGGCGCAAGGCCTCGCGTCCGATCCCCGCCATCTCCATCGCCCGGACGACGCAGGCGTGAGCGCCGACCTGCGCATAGGCGGCCAGCCGCGCGCCGCCGAGCCCGCGCGTTCGGACATCTCCCCCGAGGGCGAAGCTGCGGGCCGCTAGCACCGCCATGAAGTTGGCCTGGGAGGCGCCGGTGACGAAGAGGCCCGCCGACGTGTCGGGAAAGCCGAACCAGCCCCGCGCCCACGTCGCGATCTGCCGCTCCAGCTCGATTCCCACATGGTCGCGCCCCCCACAGTTCATGTTGAGCCCGGCGGCCAGCATCTCCGCCAGGGCGCCGATGGGCGCGCCGCCACCCTGCACCCAGCCCATGAAGCCTGGATGCCGGTTTCCCGAGGCGTAGGGCGCGATGTTTTCGAGATACTCAGCATATACAGCCTCCGGCGCGGCTGGCGCGCCGACCGCCTCCGTTGCGAAGGCTGCGCGCACCTGATCCGTCGGCGGACGCCACACCGGCCCTTCCCGCAGCGTCTGAAGCTGATCGACAAGATCGTCGACCATCCGCCGACCCAGAACGCGGAACGCCTCCCAGTCCTTGGGATCAAAGGGGGAAGCGCTGGCGGGAAGATCGCGGGTCATCATTTCTCCAACGAATCGCTAACGGAAATTCGATCTGTCAATGTCCTCTTAACCCTGATCGGCGCATCTGGGTGAGGAGTCCGGCGCGGGACGTTTTTTCCAGTTGGCGTCGGCGGCTTTGGAGGAAGGCTGTGATGAGCGGCAAGATCCTGATCGGCGACTGTGTTGAGCAGATGCGCACCCTGCCCGACAAGTCGGTGGACCTCGTGTTCGCGGACCCGCCGTACAATCTGCAGCTCGGCGGAGAACTGCATCGTCCCGACCACTCCAAGGTGGACGCGGTGGACGACGAGTGGGACCGCTTCGACAGCTTCGCCGACTACGACGCCTTCACCCGCGCCTGGCTGACCGAGTGCCGCCGGGTGCTGAAGGACGACGGCGCCCTGTGGGTGATCGGAAGCTATCACAACATCTTCCGCGTGGGCTCGACCCTGCAGGACCTCGGCTACTGGATCCTGAACGACGTGGTGTGGCGCAAGTCGAACCCCATGCCGAACTTCAAGGGGACCCGCTTCGCCAACGCGACCGAGACGCTGATCTGGGCGGCGAAGTCGAGGGGCCAGCGCCGCTACACCTTCAACTACGACGCCATGAAGACCGCCAATGACGATCTGCAGATGCGGTCGGACTGGCTGCTGCCGATCTGCTCGGGCGAAGAGCGGGTGAAGGACGCGAACGGCGACAAGGCCCACCCGACGCAGAAGCCCGAAGCCCTGCTGCACCGGGTGCTTTTGTCGTCCACCCGTCCGGGCGACGTGGTGCTCGACCCCTTCTTCGGCGTCGGCACGACCGGCGCGGCGGCCAAGCGGCTGGGGCGCAGCTTTATCGGCATCGAGCGCGACGAAGGCTATGCCGCCCTCGCCAAGGCCCGTATCGAGGCGGTCCTCCCGACACCGACCACGCAGCTCGACGTGACCGGATCCAAGAAGTCCGAACCACGCATTCCCTTCGGCATGATCCTGGAAGCCGGGCTGCTGAATCCCGGGGACGAGCTGTTCTGCCCCAAGGGGACCAAGGCGGCGCGGGTGCGGGCTGACGGCAGCCTAGTCCACGGCGACCTGTCGGGATCGATCCACAAGCTCGGCGCGCTGGTCGAGCAAGCGCCCGCCTGCAATGGCTGGACCTTCTGGCACATGAAGACCGACCGCGGCCTCACCCCGATCGACGTTTTGCGATCAAAAATCCGCGCCAATCTCGGCTGACTTTCCAAACGGCCCCATGTTAGCTTTCTAGGCGTTAGAGTCTTAGAAGGTGGAGTGGTTATGGCGTTGGCGTGGATCGCAGCGGCCCTGGCGGCGACTGTGGCGGCGACGGCTGAACCCCGCTGCCCGACAGATCCGGTCGCGTCCGCCGTGACACAACCCTACCCGGTCGCCACCGAGGGCGGGGCGCGCTGGGGCCGGATCAGCTATCCTTATTCCCTGCCCCTGGCCGATCATGAACTCGCCCTCACCTTCGACGACGGGCCGAGCCTCGAGAACACACCAACAGTGCTGGCGATCCTGCGCAAGCACTGCATCAAGGCGGCGTTCTTCCTCGTCGGCGTGGAGGTGAAGCAGGCCCCGGCTCTCGCCCGCGAGATCGCGGCGGAGGGACACATTCTCGGCGTCCACTCCCAGACCCACCCGGAGGACATCGCCGGCCTGCCGCCGGCTCAGGGCCTCGCCGAGATCGACGACAGCATCGACACCCTCGCCGCCGCCATGGCCTCTGCGCCGCCGCAGGACCGGGCGCGGCAAGCGCGCTTCTTCCGCTTCCCCAAGCTGATCGAGAGCCCGCTGCTGCTCGATCACCTGAAGGCGATCAACTACGCGTCTATGTCAGTGGACCTGACGGCGGACGACTGGACCGAGATCACCGGACCAGAGATCCGCACCCGGGCCCTTGACCGGATCGAGGAGCGCAAGCGCGGGGTGCTTTTGCTGCACGACTGGAGCACGCCGATGGTCAGCATCCTCGACGACCTGATCGCGACCCTGGAGGCGCGGGGCTACCACTTCGTGCAACTGGTCGAAGCGCCGCGCAACGGGGCGACCTCGGCGCAGCCTTAACCCAGAGCCCTTGTCAGCGCCTTGGCGAAGACGGTCGGCAGCCCTGCGCCAGCGTCAGGGAGCGGCGTCCAGATCGCTTCCGGCGGCGCGGAACCCGCCCCGTCCCGTCGATAGACCTGCAAGGTCAGGCTGAAGTGTGTGAAGACGTGCTCGACGCTTCCCGTCTCGCGCCAGTCGCCCCCTGACGGGGCGAGGGTTCGGGCCTCCGCCTCGTCAAACGCCGCATCCCGCCAGTCGCTGGTGGGCAGGGCCAGCATGCCGCCCAACAAGCCCCGTTCGGGCCGCCGGACCAGCGCGACCTGACCGTCCCTCACCGCCACGAAGATCAGCCCGTGACGGTGCGGCCGCGCCGCCTTCTTCGTCTTCCGGGGATAGACCTCGGGCTGGCCGGTGGCCTTGGCGTGGCAATGCGTCGACAACGGACAGCGCCCGCAGTCCGGCGACTTTGGCCGGCAGATCGTGGCGCCCAGGTCCATCAGCGCCTGCGCCCAATCGCCGTGCGCCCCGGCCTTGGGATCGACGAACTCCGCCGCTAGTTCGCGAAGCTCAGGCTTGGCGTTAGGAAGCGGCGTCTCGACCGCGAAAAGGCGCGCCATCACCCGCTCGACATTGCCGTCGACGACATTGGCGGGCTGGTCGAAGGCGATGGCCGCCACCGCCGCCGCCGTGTAGGGGCCGACGCCCGGCAGGG
>CAIUZX010000082.1 GCA_903903715.1 uncultured Caulobacterales bacterium | reverse complement strand
CGCTGCGGCGCAAGTACCTGCCGCGCATGACGACGATGGAGCTGATCGCCAGTTATTGTCTCACCGAACCTGGATCTGGCTCGGACGCTGCGGCGATGCGGACGACGGCGCGGCGGGACGGCGACGACTATGTGCTGAACGGCGGCAAGGCGTTCATCTCGGGCGCCGGGGTGTCGGATCTCTATCTCGTCATGGCCCGCACCGGGGGGGCGGGGGCCAAGGGCGTGTCAGCCTTTGTCGTGGAGAAGGGCGCGAAGGGCTTAAGTTTCGGCGCCAATGAGCGGAAGATGGGCTGGAACAGTCAGCCCACGGCGCAGGTGCTGTTCGACGAGGTCCGTATACCTGCCGAAAACCGCATCGGCGAGGAAGGGGAAGGCTTCCGCTTCGCCATGATGGGCCTCGACGGTGGGCGCGTGAACATCGCCGCTTGCTCCCTCGGCGGCGCGACTTTGGCGCTCAAGACGGCCACGGACTATCTGACGACGCGCCAGCAGTTTAATCGTCCGCTCTCGGATTTTCAGGCTCTGCAGTTCCGGCTGGCGGACATGGCGACGGAGCTGGAGGCTGGGCGGCTGATGGTCTACCGCGCCGCAGGAGCGATGGATGCGGGCGATCCAAACGCCACCAAATACTGCGCCATGGCCAAGCGGTTTGCGACGGACGCCGGTTTTGCGGTCGCCAATCAGGCCCTGCAGCTCCACGGCGGCTATGGTTACCTCCGCGACTATCCGCTGGAGCGGATCGTGCGGGACCTGCGGGTCCACCAGATCCTCGAAGGCACCAACGAGATCATGCGGGTGATCATCTCGCGGGAGCTTTTGCGCGCATGACGGACGAAGTGATCTGCCGGATCGAGAACAAGGTGGGGCGGATCACGCTGAACCGCCCGGGCGCCCTGCATGCGCTGACCACGGTGATGTGCAAAGCGATGGTCGAGGCGCTGACGGCCTGGCGGAAGGATCCTGCCGTGACCTCCGTCCTCATCGACCATTCGGGGGAGCGGGGCTTTTGCGCAGGCGGCGACATCCGCATGCTGGCCGAAAGCGGGGCGACGGACGGCCGGGCGGCGCGGGAATTCTTCCACATCGAGTATCGGCTGAACGCCCTGCTGATGGCCTATGAAAAGCCGTGCGTCGCGGTGATGGACGGAGTGGTCATGGGCGGCGGCGTCGGGCTTGCCCTCCCTTGCAAGGTTCGCATCGCCACCGAGCGCACGACCTTCGCCATGCCGGAGACGGGGATCGGCCTCTTTCCCGACGTCGGCGGCGGCTGGCACCTGCCGCGCCTGCCGGGGAAGGCGGGTCTGTGGCTCGCCCTGACGGGCGCCAGGATCAAGGCGGCGGACTGCGCAGCCCTTGGCCTCGCCACCCATGTGACCAAGGCCGAGGACGTGGCGGCGCTGAAGGCGGCCATCGTGTCGGAAGGCCCCGCCGCCGTCGCACGCGTTGCGGTTGATCCAGGTCCGGCCCCTCTGGCGGCCATTCGCGCGGATCTCGACCGTCTGTTCGGCGGCCCCTCGGTGGAGGCGATCTTCGAGGCTCTGGAGGCCGACGGTTCGGACTGGGCGAAGGCGCAGCTGACAACGCTTCAGACGAAGTCGCCGCAGACCCTGAAGGTCGCCTTCCGACAGCTGGAAGAGGGCGGTCAGATGACCCGCTTCGCCGACAACATGGCGATGGAGTACCGCATCGGCGCGCGGGTGGTGGCGCGGCAGGACTTCATCGAGGGCGTGCGGGCGGTGATCATCGACAAGGACCATGCGCCGAAGTGGTCACCGGAGACGCTTCAAGGCGTGGACGAAGCCATGCTCGACGCGATCTTCGCGCCCTTGCCTGCAGATGAGGAGTGGACGCCGCTGTAAGGCGTGCGTCGCTGGAGGATTTCATGACCGACATT
>CAIUZX010000081.1 GCA_903903715.1 uncultured Caulobacterales bacterium | reverse complement strand
CGGCGAGGAAACCCTGCTGATCGCCGCCCTCGCCTGCCTCGCACGGCGCTTTCAGGGCGGCCCGTCGGCGCTGGCCATGGCGTTGATGTTCTCGCTGGCGAGGGTGGGCTCCTATTCAGCGGACCTTTCGCCAAGCTGGGCTGCGCCCCTTTATGCCATGGGCTGGCGCGCGCCGCTGATGCTGGCGGCGGGGTTGACGGGAGCGGGTTTCATCGCCGGCGGGCTTCTCTATCTCCTTGAACGCAAACGCGAAGGTGAAGCGCAGGCGAGCCTTGCCCATGACCGCTTTCAGTGGTCGGACCTCAAGGCGTTCGACGCCTCGTTCTGGAGCATCCTCACCCTGAACGTGCTCTTCGCGTCGGTGTTCTTTCCTTTCCGATCGACCTTTGCGATCATCTATTTCCAAGACGCAAAGGGCCTCAGCCTCGACGCCGCGGGCCTCGCCAACAGCTGGGTGTTCTTCGCCGCCATCTTCGCAACGCCAATTTTTGGCGCCCTTGCAGATCGATTCGGCCGGCGGGCGACCTTGCTGGTCTTCGGCGCCGCGCTCATGCCGATGACGTTCTTCCTGCTCGGCGCGACTCACGCGCCGATCTGGATCTCAACGGCTCTGATGGGCGCGAGCTTTTCGGTGATCCCTGCGGTGATCTGGCCCTCGACCGCGATGCTCGCGTCGCCGCAGCGGCTCGGGACGGCGTTCGGCGTGATCAACGTCCTGCAGAGCCTTGGCATGTTCGCCTGCAACTGGGCTGCGGGAAAGCTGAACGACGGTTTCCATGCCGGCGCGCAGAATCCGGCGGGCTATGGCCCCATGATGATCATGTTCGGCGCGCTTAGCCTTGTGTCGCTTGCCGCAACGCTTGGCCTTTGGGCGCGGGAGCGCGGACCGAAAGGTCACGGGCTGCAGGCGCCAGCGCAAAGGCTGTGAGCCTTGCAGTCTTCACGCCGCATTGCTCTGGTCGATATTGTATGGACAGAGTGATGAGTGTTTTGAGTTCGCCGCCCGCTTGACGCCGAGACCTGCAAATGTCTGAACCACTGAACCCAATCGTCTACGCCATACCAGTGTTCCTCGCCACGATCCTCATCGAGGCTGGGTTCGCCTGGTGGCGCAAGGCCAAGGTCTTCGATCTCGCAGACTCTCTGACCAGCCTCCACTTCGGCGTGATGAGCCAGCTCGCGGGCGCAGTGACCAAGTTCGCAGCCTTTGGCATCTATGTCCTCGTCTTCGACCACTTACGCGTCACGACCTGGTCGATGAACTCGCTGGTCGCCTGGACGGCGGCGCTAATCCTCTATGACTTCTGCTATTACTGGCTCCATCGGATGGGGCACGAGGTCGGCGTCCTGTGGGCGGCGCACGTGGTCCATCACTCGTCCGAGTACTACAACCTCACCACCGCGTTACGACAGACGTCCTCGGGCGCCCTGCTCGGCTGGATCTTCTATCTGCCCATGGCGGTGATGGGCGTGCCGCCCTTGATGTTCGTGACCGTCGGCCTGATCGATCTTCTCTATCAGTACTGGGTACACACCGAGTTGGTCGGCCGCCTCGGCCCTCTGGACCGGATCCTGGTCACGCCATCGAACCACCGGGTGCATCACGGGCAGAACGACTACTGCATCGATCGCAACTACGGCGGCATCCTGATCCTGTGGGACCGTCTGTTTGGGACGTTCGTCGAGGAGCGTGAGGGCGAACCTGTCGTTTACGGCGTGCGCAAGCCGCTCGCGAGCTACAATCCGATCTGGGGCAACCTGCACTTCTACAGCGACCTCTGGGACGCGGTGAAGCGCGAGCGGGGCCTGTTCGCCAAGTTGGGGGTGCTCCTCGCCCCACCCGGAGGCTGGGGGCACGACCCGACCAAGGACGGTTTTGACCCGCAGGCGTTCAAACGGTACGCGACGGCCCCGACGCCGGCGACCCTCGCCTATGTCGTTTTCCAGTATGCGCTGATCAATATCGAGCTTGTCCTACTTCTGATTGCCCTGCCCCGCATGAGCAGCGTGGAGGCCACCTGTGACGGTCTCTTCATGGTGGCGACCATGACGGCGCAGGGCGGACTGCTTGAAGGGCGCATCTGGGGAAAGCGCCTGGAACAGGCCCGGCTGTTCATTGGCGCGGGATGCGCGGCATTCGCGCCGTCGCTTTTCGGCTTCGACGCGCCCCCGATGGCGCGCGCTGGATTTGTGGCCCTTGCCCTTGTCTGCCTGACCTGGCTGACGACGCGATTACCCGCCGCGTCGAGCTCTCGCGCTCGGACTGCGAACGCCTGAGCGGCAAAGCTTGCGTCTGCGCAATGCGAAGTGAGGCGTGACGGTTGAATATGCGGCGCTAAAAGCGCCGACTTGCATTCGGCGCGTCTTCGAGCGGGACGCTGACCATGACCTTTTATCGCATCGTACTTCGGCTGGCGCGCAACCCCGGACACGAGCTTTCCGAAGCCGACGACCATCGCGGGTACACACTGACGGCGCCGCTGACCGAGGACGGCCATCTCGATGCGGAGACCTATTCCACCGATCCGCATCGCTGTTCAGTCCGACATTTTGCGCCCGACATCGAGCCGCAGATGGGGCGCCTCGCCCGACACGGCCGCGGCTGGGCGTTCGACTATGGCGAGGGCGCGGACGATGAAAAGCTCTTCCGACTTGGAGAGCACCGCTTCGATCTTGGCGACTATGTGAGCATAGTCGAAAAGTCCGGCGAACAGCTCACCTACAAGGTCACCGAACTTACGCGCCTTTAGCGCTGAATTCCCGGGCGAGCACGAAAAAGCGCCGACGCCATGGCTTGAACACCTTCGTCAGCTTTGCTTTGAACGCGACTAGAGTAAGCGTGGCGGGGTGTTGGAGTGACGGACGAGGGAGATCGGCAGGCTCAGGCGTCCGAAGGAAGGCCTGAGCGCCTGTCCGTTCTGGGGGCGCAGCTTGAGGACCTCAGTGCAGACGACGTGGTCGCGCGAATCTTTGCAGCGCTGGACGCGAGGACGCGGGCCCGCGTTCTGAACGCCAACGCCTACATGCTGAACCTCACTTACGAAAACGCCTGGCTGAGAGATCTGTTCCGCGAGGCCGAAATCACCTTCTTCGACGGTGTCGGCGCACAGCTTGCGGCGCGCATCTTGTCGGGTCGCCATCCGCGCCGCACCACGCCTCCCGAATGGGCGTTCGAGATTGCAAGAGGCGTCGCCAAGCGCGGAGGCTCGATCTACATGCTGGGCGGCGAAGAGACAGCGGCGATCCTCGCGTCCGAACGGTTGAACGCTGCGACCGGCGTGCGGGTTGCGGGCGTCCGCGACGGCTTCTTTGATCACGCCAAGGGATCGACTGACAATGTGGCGCTGTTGGCGGAGATCAACGGCGCGCGGCCGGACGTGCTGTTTATCAATATGGGCATGCCGCGGCAGGAGCGGTGGCTCTACGACCACTGGAACCAGCTCGATGCGCCCATCGCCATCACGGCCGGCGCACTGGTCGACCATCTGGCGGGTCGTGTGCGGCGCCCGCCGAAGTGGGTGGCGGACATGGGCCTTGAGTGGCTGGTGCGTCTCGCCGTCGAACCTGCGCGCCTGTGGCGGCGCTATGTTCTGGGCCTGCCCGTCTTCGGCTGGCGGGTTCTGCGCGAACGGCTGAGCCTTAGCGCGCAGAGCAGAGATCGATGAGCACGAACGGTTGCCCCGGCCCGATTCGCATAGTTCACGTGGTTCGTCAGTTTTCGCCGTCGGTCGGGGGATTGGAGGACTGCGTCCTCAACCTCTGCCGCGCCCAGAAGAACGACCTCGGCCTTTTGCCCCGCGTCGTCACTCTCAATCGCCTGTTCCAGCGCCCGGACGAGACCTTGCCCGAGGCTGACGAGGTGGACGGCGTCCCGGTCCTGCGAATGCCGTGGAATGGCTCCTCCCGCTATCCGCTCGCGCCGTCCGTACTGCGCCACCTTAAAGAAGCAGATCTTATCCACGTCCACGGGATCGACTTCTTCTTCGACTATCTCGCGGCGACGCGAGGGATCCATCGCAGGCCCCTCGTCGCCACGACCCACGGCGGCTTCTTCCACACCGCATTCGCCAGCAAGCTTAAGCAGGTCTATTTCCAGACGGTCACGCGCCAGTCGGCAAAGGCCTACGGCCGGATCATCGCCTGCAGCGAGGCGGATGCAGAGGCGTTCGGCGCCATAACTCCCGCCAATCTGACAACGATCGAGAACGGGGTCGATATTGAAAAGTTCGCGAGCGCCGCATCGCAATCCCGCCGCCCGACGCTCATCACGTTCGGCCGCTTCACCCGGCACAAGCGCCTCGACGCCCTCTTCCCGATCCTTAACGAGCTGCGTAGCGGCGGCGAGGACTGGCGGCTGATCATTGCGGGCGTTGAAGCCGACCTGACCCGCAAAGACCTCGCCCGCCTCGCCTCGAGCACCGGCGTGGAGAGCGCAGTAAACATAGAGGTCGGCCTCACCAATGCAGAGCTGAAGTCCCGGATCAATCAGGCAAGCCTCTTCATCAGTCCGTCAGCCTATGAAGGGTTCGGCATCGCGGCGGTGGAGGCGATGTCCGCAGGCCTCGTCCCGATCCTGAGCGGCATCGCGCCCTACCGGAAACTGCTGGCGGCAGCGCCGGATGGGGTCGAGATCGACGCGGACGACAGCGAAAGCGCTGCGGACGCCATCCGCCAGCGATACGCCGGGATGTCAGACGACGTGACGGATCTGAAAGCCCGCCTGAGGGCCG
>CAIUZX010000080.1 GCA_903903715.1 uncultured Caulobacterales bacterium | reverse complement strand
ACGAGCGGGACATCGCGGTCGCCTCTCTTGAACGGATCGCTCAGCAGGCGGTCGCCCGGAGCGACGTTACGCCAGACCGCATCGAGGCCTTCGCCGAGCTGATGCGCCAGAAGTTGGATGACGGCGACGTGCAGGCCCGTCGGGGCTATCTCCGCACCGTCATCTCCAACATCGAGGTGGACGACGACCGGATCCGCATCAGCGGCGACAGGGCGTCTCTTGCCGAGGTCATCGCCGGCAGGGCCGCGGGAGCGGCGAATATTAGTAGTTTGGTTCGGAAATGGCGCACCCGACACGATTCGAACGTGTGGCCTTTGCCTTCGGAGGGCAACGCTCTATCCAGCTGAGCTACGGGTGCTAAGGACCGGCGCGGAGCCGACCAAGGTGGCGGAACCTAATGGAAAGCCGCCGTCCCCTCAATAGCTGAAAGGACGTCATCCGCGTCAATAACCCCAGCGCCTTATGAACCACGTCTTCACCAGGGTCGTGAGGACCGCGTAGGAGACGAGGAACGACATTACGATGGGCCAGTAGGCGCCAGGAAGCGGTACAAAGCCAAGCGTCGCGCCGATTGGCGTGTAGGGCAAAGCGATGGCGATGGCGCAGATTGTGACGGTCGCCGCGATCAGCGGAGGCGAAGCCCAGCTCTCGATGAAGGGGATCTTCGTCGTTCGAATGACATGGATGATCAGAGTCTGGGTCAGGATCGATTCCACAAACCAGCCGGTCTGAAAAAGAGCCGGATTGTTCCAGGCGTGGAATATGTAGAGCATCACCGCGAATGTAGCGTAGTCAAAGATCGAGCTGATCGGTCCGATGAACATCATGAAGCGGGTGATCTGTCCCAGTTCCCATTTGCGCGGCTTGAGCAAATATTCCGCATCCACTCTGTCGGTAGGAATTGCCGTCTGGGAAAAATCATACAGAAGATTGTTCGTCAGCACCTGAATGGGCAGCATTGGCAGAAAGGGTAGGAATATGGATGGCCCGATCACGCTGAACATGTTGCCGAAATTCGAACTCGCGCCCATCTTGATGTACTTGATGATATTTCCGAATACCTCCCGGCCGGCGAGCACGCCATCATTCAGAACGGCGAGGTTTTTTTCGAGCAGGATGATGTCGGCGGTCTCCCGGGCGATATCGACAGCGGTGTCGACGGAAACGCCGACATCCGCCTCCTTCAGCGCCGGGCCGTCATTGATCCCGTCGCCGAGAAAGCCGACGACGTGGCCCGATGCGCGCAAGGCCTTGATGACCCTCGCCTTTTGAGAGGGAGACACCTTGGCGAACACATTTGCCGTTTCTGCGGCGCGGCTCAAGTCCGCATCGCTCAGCGCTTCGACATCACGACCAAGGAGGAGGCTGGTGATCTCGATACCCACATCCTTGCAGACCTTTCGGGTGACGAGATCATTGTCGCCGGTGAGGATCTTGACCGCGACGCCCGACGCCTTGAGGAGAGCGAGGGCCCCCGCGGCCATTTCCTTAGGCGGATCGAGGAAGGCGATGAAACCCTGCAGCGTCAGACCTATTTCGTCGGCGGCGCCAAAATGGCTTTGCGCCGGATCACAGATGCGAGTCGCCACCGCAACCACCCGAAACCCCTCCCCGTTCAGCCGATCCGTAATCGCGCGTATCTCCGGAGCGTGAGCGTCTGAGATGGGCGCTGCGCCATCAGGCGTATGGACCTGCGTACAGACGGCCAGCACCTCCTCCACCGCACCCTTGCAGATCAGGAGCGGAAGTTCCCCCGCCTTACAAACAACGACGGAAAGTCGGCGGCGAGAGAAATCGAACGGGATTTCATCGACCTTGGCGTACCCGTCATCGACGGCCACGTGGGCTTCCAGCTCGACATGCGACAGGACAGCCTGATCCAGCAGGTTCTTCAGCCCGCTCTGGTGATGGCTGTTCAAATACGCGAGTTTCAGGACCTCGTCGTTCTGGCGTCCGGCGACGTCCAGATGCAGCTTCATGATGATGCGGTCCTGGGTCAGCGTGCCGGTCTT
>CAIUZX010000079.1 GCA_903903715.1 uncultured Caulobacterales bacterium | reverse complement strand
GGAACTTCCTCACCCCCTGGGACATCCAGTCGGGCCTGATCAAGTCGGCGGTGTTCGGCTTCATCGTGGCGCTGATGGGCGCCTATCACGGCTATCACGCGTCTGGCGGCGCGAGAGGCGTCGGGCGCGCGACCACCCACGCGGTGGTGTCCGCCGCCATTTTGGTGTTCGCCGCCGACTACGTCCTCACCAGCCTCTTTTCGGCGAAATAGCCATGGCCCCGATGCTCGAACTGCGCGGCGTGAAAAAGGCCTTCGGATCGAAGGTGGTGCTCGACGGGGTCGACATCCCGGTGGAGAAGGGCAAGTCCCTCGTCATCATCGGCGGCTCCGGTCAAGGCAAGTCGGTGACGATCAAGATCGCCATCGGCCTCCTTCAGCCCGACGCCGGACAGGTTTTCGTCGACGGCCAGGACGTGGCCGACATTCCGGACAAGGAGCGCGGCAAGCTCGCCGCGCGGTTCGGCATGCTGTTCCAGGGCGCGGCCCTGTTCGACAGTCTGACGGTCTGGGAGAACGTGGCCTTCCGCCTGATCAACGCTGACGGCGTGCCCCGAAAGGACGCCAAGGACCGCGCGGTGGACGCCCTCGCCCGGGTGGGCTTGCCCGCCTCCGTCGCCACGCTCTACCCGATCGAGCTTTCGGGGGGCATGCAAAAGCGCGTCGGTCTCGCCCGCGCCGTCGTCGCCGCGCCGGAGATCATCTTCTTTGACGAGCCGACCACCGGCCTTGATCCCATCAACGCCGATGTCATCAACGACCTGATCGTGGAGCAGGTGAAGCGGCTGGGCTGCACCGCCGTCTCCATCACCCACGACATGGCCTCGGCCCGCAAGATTGGCGACGAGATCGCCATGCTGCACAAGGGCAAGATCGTCTGGCGCGGCCCCGCCGCCGACATCGACCACAGCGGCAACCCCTTCGTGGACCAGTTCGTCCATGGCCGCGCCGACGGCCCGATCAAGGTCGAGGCGTGATCACACCCATAACGGCGCGAAAGCGTATTGGCGCATAAGGCGACTCTCCCCATGATTGTAAATCATAGGGAGAAAATATCATGCAAATAAAATCGCTGATGGCCCTTTTCGCCGCGTGTCTGGCAGGAGCATTCGCCGTTCCCGCTGCGGCGACGACCGTCCCTTTCGGCGTCGGCCCCACCTATACTGGCCCTGGGACGCAGATCTGGATCGGCATCAGCAATATCGGGTCGACCAATGTGACGCTCAGTAACGCCGTCATCTATTCCAATGGCCAACAGGTGGTGTTGAACAAGTACTTCGATAATTGCACCGACCACGTGCAGGTCCCGGGTGGCGCCTGCGCAATCCTAGCCTATCTGCCGCAGCAGAATGTCGCCGCTTGGGTCACGATGCAGGCCACCGCCACGACCGGCCTAAGGGGTGTCGCGCAGGTGCTCGACAATACCAACAAACCGATCACATCGATTGAGCTGAAGTAGACGTCGCCCAATCCTGATCGGTCGCACGGAACGGCCCGATCAGGGTCGAGGCGTGATGACGTCCGAGACAGCGCGACAATCGTCGATGCGACGGGTCGACCGATCACAGAGGTCGAGTTGCGATGAACAGCACGCCCAACCCTAACAACGGGAACCCAGCTCCATGATCCGCGCACTATTGGCCGCTGTCGTGCTGACAGCCGCATCGTTTCCCGCTGCGGCGACGCCGGTCACACTGTCGGCGGCGCCCTTGATGACAAGTTCAACCGCAAAATATGTACGAGTCACGATACTCAACACTGGCCCTTCGTTTGTGCTATCGAACGGCAACTTCTTTGCAACGCCGTCGTCCAACAGCTCTACACCCCTGGTAAAGAGTTTTGACAACTGCACGACGGGGGCGGCCCTGGCGACCGGCTACATCTGCAGTTTGACCATCACCTTGCCCAGTCTCACCTCGACCGTCTGGTTCTCCATTACAAGCACGGCGTCTACGGGGCTGCGCGGCGCGATGCAGATCACCGACATCAACTATAACACCCTCGCGGTCAGCGACCTGCGCTAGGCGTCATCCGAAGAGCGCGAGGCCCGAATCGGTGCACGCTTGTCGCCTCACCTCAAGGAACTTCAATGGCCCGCGACGGCGCGATCTATGTCTGCCAGTCCTGCGGCGGCGTTCACTCCAAATGGGCGGGGCAGTGTCCGTCCTGCGGCGCGTGGAATACGC